>CADBMW010000077.1 GCA_902795855.1 uncultured Lachnospiraceae bacterium | reverse complement strand
TGCTATGCCCTTTTGAGAGAGCGAAATGACATCCGAAGCAGAATAAGAGAAATGTATCCCTATATTATGGTTGATGAGTTCCAGGATACAAATCTTCTTCAGTATGAAATACTAAAGCTGCTGGCATATCCTGATGGGAATATCTATGTTGTGGGAGATGATGATCAGTCTATTTACGGCTTCAGAGGTGCCAGACCGGATATTCTGAAATCCTTTGTGAAGGAATTTGATAATGTAAATGTTATAAGACTTTCTTATAATTTCAGATGTCCCATAAATATAGTAAATGCATCATCGGAAATGATAGCTGATAATAAAAACAGATTTGATAAAGAGCTTAAGTCTGCCAGATCTGAATATGGTTCAGTGGATTTAATAAACATATCTGATGTGACAAAAGAGAACAATGAGATAATTAATAAGGTAAGAGATGCTCTTGCCAGAGGTGTTAAGCCTTCGGATATAGCTGTTCTTTACAGGACAAATATCGAACCCAGAAGACTTATGTACAGGCTCAGGGAGGAAGGAATTGACTTCTCTGTAAGAGACAGTCTCCCTGATATTTTCTCTCATCCTGTAGTAATACCTATACTTAGTTATATATATTATTCTCTGGGAGATCATAAAAGAAGCACATTTATCAATTTTATGAACAAGCCTGTCAGATATATTTCCAGAGACCTTTTACTAAAGGAAGAGGTGGAGATAGAAGAACTGATCCGGCTGACAGAGGATAAGGATTATCTGAATCAGGCTCTCAGAAGACTTAATTCAGAGCTTAGGACTATATCAAAGCTTTCTCCTTATGCAGCTGTAAATTATATAAGAGAAGCCATAGGTTATAATAAATATCTAAAGAAAAAGGCTGAAGAGAATTCTGCTGACTTTGATGAATACATGGATGTATTAAATGAATTTCAGGCTATGATGAAAGAGCCTGAGGACTTTGCTGAAATGGACGATATGATAAGAGACTACCGTGCAATGCTTAAAGCCAGCATCAATGAAGGTAAGAGTAAGGATGGCATTCAGCTTATGACACTGCATAGTGCTAAGGGGCTGGAGTTTGATGAGGTCCATATAATAAATGCGGTTGAAGGGTTTATTCCTCATAAAAAGTCTAAATCGGTTTATGAAATAGAAGAAGAACGAAGAATGTTTTATGTAGGCATGACAAGGAGCAGAGACAGACTATATATTTATGTTCCGCGAATAATGAATGACAAACCATGCTCTGCATCAAGATTTATAAAGAGGTAAATTATGACACTGGATGAAGTAAGGAAAAATATAGATGAAGTAGATGCTGAAATAAAAGTATTATTTAAGCGACGAATGGAGCTGGCTGATGAGGTTGCAAGAATAAAGGCTGAAAGTGATGATGATATATTTAAGCCTGACAGAGAAATAGCTATTCTTGAAAAACAATCTTCTGATGTGGACGATTCCATAAAGCTTGAATATAGAGCTTTGCTGAAGAGAATAATGGAAGTCAGCCGGAAATATCAATATGGAAGAACTCTGGATTTGAAAAATCCCCGGTTTCTGGATTATACTGAGGAGAATATTCAGTTTAAAACTGCTGCGGCTGTAAAACAGGAGCTCTATATTGTAGACGGTATATCAAAAGATAGTGTAATAACCGTTGACAGCTTTGAAGAACTGGCAGATACTATATTAAGCAATAAGGTGGATGCCGGTGTTGCGGTAATGGAAAACATCGGAGTGGATGTTTCTGACGGGTTACACAGCATACTTACCAACAGAGATCTGTATATAAACAAATGCTCAGTTATAGAGGATGGCAAGTACAGAAAAAAAGTGGTAACATTTTCAAATAAACTGATAGCGCTGCCTTCACATAACAGACTTAAGGTAATGTTTGTATGCAGAAACAGAAGCGGAAGTCTTGCAAGTATTCTGTCCATGATATCTGATTATGATGTAAATCTTACTGAAATTCATTCAAAGCCTTATATTAAGGATGAATGGAATTATGTATTTATGGTAGAGATGACAGCAAATCTTCTCAATAAAAAAGACAGAGCGCTGGTTTACCAGCTTATGAATGAAACAGATGCATTTAAAGTAATGGGAAGCTATTACTGTGAAGATTAAGAAAGGGATGATCTTATGAAATTAAAGGATTTTAATCTTACAAAAGAAGAATTAGTGGAAATGGCTGAAAAGTATATGAATGAAACCTTCAAAAGGTATGATTTTATAGCTGATGAAAGTCATGGTATGTATATATATGATGAAAATGATGAGAAATACCTGGACTTCCTCGGTGGTATTGCAGTTAATTCCGTAGGTGGATGTAACGAAGCAGTTATAAATGCCATTAAGGAGCAGTCGGATATTCTTATTCATGCTTCAAATTATTTCTATACTGTTCCTCAGACCATACTTGCAAAGCTTATCTGCGAGACTATCGGTATGGATAAAATTCAGTTCCAGAACTCAGGAGCAGAGGCAAACGAAGCAATGCTTAAGCTTGCTCGTAAATATGGAAATGATAAATATGGTAATGGAAGGAACAAGGTGGTAACTGCCTTTAATTCATTCCATGGAAGGACTCTTGCAACTCTTTCAGCCACAGGTCAGCCGGGAAGCGCAATTCATAATGGTTTTGAACCTTTGGTTGAAGGCTTTAAATATGCTGAGTTTAATAATTTGAAATCCTTTGAAAAGGCTTGTACAGATGATGTCATAGCTGTTATGGTTGAACCTGTACAGGGCGAAGGTGGTGTTTATCCTGCAACCCAGGAATTTATGGAGGGCCTCAGGAAGCTCTGCGATGAAAAGGGAATGCTTCTGCTTCTTGATGAGGTTCAGACAGGCTGGGGACGTACCGGAGAGATAATGGGTTATATGAATTATGGAATCAAGCCGGATGCAGTAACTATGGCAAAGGCTATGGGTGGCGGAATGCCAATAGCTGCAATGTGTGCCACAAATGAAACTATGCAGGCTCTCAGTGCCGGTTCCCACGGAACTACCTTTGGTGGTAATCCGGTATGCTGTGCAGCGTCTTATGCAGCTGTAAGTGAAATAGTCGATAAAAAGCTGAGTGAAAATGCTAAAGAAATGGGAAATTATTTCAGGGCTCAGCTGGATGTGCTTCCTCATGTTAAAGAAGTTCGTGGACTTGGACTTCTTGTGGGAGTTGAATTTGATGATGATATAGCAGCACATGTTAAGCATGAAGCCTTTGAAAATAAGCTTCTTATGTCTGTTGTAAAGCCGAATGTTATACGTATGGTTCCACCACTTATTGTTACAAAGGAAGAAATCGATAAGGCGGTTGAAATCATTAAAAATGCACTATAAAAAGGGGGAATTACTAAATGGTTAGAAAAAATGCCTGGAAAACATATTCCAAAGCAGATGATGAAATAATTGAACAGATATGTAATGGTTATAAGGATTATCTTTTTAATGGTAAAACAGAAAGAGAAGGTACCAAGTATATCATAAATAAAGCAGAGATGGCCGGATATGTAAATCTTGAGGATGTTATAAAGAAGAAGCAAAAGCTTACTGCTGGTGATAAGGTTTATGCGGTATGTATGGGAAAGACTATAGCTCTTTTCAATATCGGTACAAAACCGCTTGAAGAGGGCATGAATATTCTGGGAGCGCATCTTGACTCACCAAGACTTGATGTTAAACAGAATCCTTTATATGAAAGTAATGATCTTTGTTATCTTGATACACATTATTATGGTGGTATAAAAAAATATCAGTGGGTTACTCTACCTCTGGCAATTCACGGAGTGGTTGTAAAGACTGACGGAACAAAGGTAGATATAGTTATAGGAGAAGATGAAGAGGATCCCGTATTTTGTGTTTCCGATATTCTGATCCACCTTGCTGCAGATCAGATGGCAAAGAAAGCAAATGTTGCTGTTGAAGGTGAACAGCTTGACCTTCTCATCGGTTCCCGTCCAATTAAGATCAAGAAGAAGGACGACGAAAAGAAGAAAGCGAAGAATTCAAAAGACCCGGTAAAGCAGAATATATTAAAGATACTTAAAAAGAAATATGACATTTCCGAAGAAGATTTTATGTCTGCAGAACTGGAAATAGTTCCAGCCGGAAAGCCAAGAGATATGGGACTTGATAAATCCATGATCCTTGCTTATGGTCAGGATGATAAGGTATGTGCCTATGCTTCATTTGTAGCCCAGCTTAGAGTTACTTCACCTGAAAGAACTTCATGTACACTTCTTGTGGATAAAGAAGAAATTGGTTCTGTAGGTGCTACAGGAATGCAGTCCAGGTTCTTTGAAAATACAGTGGCTGAGATACTGGAGCTTACAGGAAATGATTCCGGAATTACTCTTAGAAGATGTCTTGCTAATTCCTGCATGCTTTCATCTGATGTAAGTGCCGGCTATGATCCTTTATATAGTTCATGCTTCGAAGCTAAGAATGCTGCATTCCTTGGAAGAGGAATGGTATTTAATAAATTTACAGGGGCAAGAGGAAAATCAGGCTCCAATGATGCGAATGCTGAGTATATAGGCAAGATTCGTGGTATACTTGAAAAGAACAAAGTATATTATCAGACAGCCGAACTTGGCAAAGTAGATCAGGGCGGTGGTGGAACCATTGCATATATCCTTTCTCTTTACGGTATGGAAGTAATAGACTGTGGTGTTGCGGTGCTTAATATGCATGCTCCATGGGAGGTTACATCCAAAGCCGATATATATGAGACTGAAAAAGGATATGAAGTATTTCTTAAGGAGTGCAACTGATTCAGATTAATATGAAATCCTTATTTGACAAAAAAATTACTATGATCACTATGGTAATGGCATGTATTTTTACATGCCTTTTTGTCATTCAAAGATTTTCTATTAAGTCTTATGCCGAGGGCATAGGTGATGATTATATGCAGGTTATATATAATCAGGAAAATGGCCTCGGAAGTAATGAGATAAGCTGTATTTATCAGACAGACTCCGGTTATATCTGGATAGGTACAGAAAGTGGACTTTACAGATATAATGGTTCGGATTTTAAGCTTTACAGTCTCTGGGATACTGACAAGGATGATGTATATTTTATAAATTCCCTTTTCCAGGATTCCAAGGGAAGACTCTGGGTAGGAACAGATAATTATGGTCTTTTCTATCTTGACGGTATAAATATAATTCATTTTACAGATGATTATTATAATGGTGTTAAGGCTATAAATGATGTGTGCGAAGCTGCTGACGGAACCATATATGTGGCCACAGCGTATGGTCTTTATTCCTATAATGGTTTTGGAAACACTCTTACACTTGTGGAGGATCTGGCAAAGCAGAATGTTCTGGGTGTTACAAGAGTTGAAGACAAAGTATGGGGCATCAGTAACGGAAATACCATTTTCTCCATGAATATAGATAAAAAGATCACTCAGAAGAAATCAACCTCTTATACAAAGGAAGATCTTTCTACCATATCCAGTGATGATCTGGGAAGAATATATATAGGAACCGTGGGAAATGATATCCTCAGCTTCAGTGGCTGGAAATCAGTAAAGGTTCTGAATTCTGCCTTTGACGGAATAAATGATATCAAAATTATAAATAATATGATCTATATCTGTACAGATAATGGTGTTGGATATCTGGGGTCTGATGGAAGCTTTATTCCTCTGGCCGGTCTTGATATAAACAGCTATATTACATCTATGCTTGTTGACTATGAAGGAAACTACTGGTTTGCTTCAAAGAGAACAGGTGTGCTTTATATGTCAAGAAGTAAATTCAGTTATCTGAATAACCAGTATCATCTGAGTGAAAGCATGACAAACGCCGTTTACTCGGCTCATGATAATCTCTATATCGGAACTGATGATGGCCTTACCATAATTGATCCCAATGGCGGGGTGGTTTCTAATGAGCTTACTGAATACTTAAATGGAACTTCAGTTCGAGACATTAAGGAAGACTCTGTGGGAAATATGTGGATTGCCACCTATAGAAGGTACGGCGTTCTTAAGGTTACCCCAAGTGGAAAGATTTCCAATATCAGCCGCTCCAAGGGCTTATCCAGTAATTTCATAAACTGCCTTACGGTTCTGAGTAATGATGATATAGCAGTAGGAACAGAAGAGGGAATCAATCTTATCAATCCTTCAGGAAAGATATATAAAACCTTTGATTATAACAGTGGGCTGGAGTATCCAAACATAACCTGTATCATTCAGAGTGAGGATGGTACTATCTATGCAGGTTCTGACGGTGGCGGTCTTTATATAATAAATGACGAGAAAATCAGAAGATATGATGAATCAGACGGCATTACCTCGGATGTAGTAACAACACTTCAGATGGGTAAGAATGGTCTCTGGATAGGAACCAATAACGGTCTGTCCTTTTATAGTGAAACCTTCAGAGCTATCAGCAATATTGATTTTTCAAACAATATCTCAAGTATTCTTATTAATGGTGATGATCTTTATATTATAGGTTCAAAGGGTCTTCTTAAAACCAATGAAGATGAGCTTCTTGGAACCGCTCCTATAACTAACAGATATTACTCTTCAGGAGATGGTATATACAGCTCAGTTACACTGGGTTCAAAGAATATTTGTTTTAATGACAAGATTTATATCTGTACAGGTAAGGGTGTAATCTCTTTTGATACACGTAACGTGTTCATAAATAAAACTGAGCCTAAGATCATCGTAACTGATGTAGATATAGATGGGAAAACTCTGCATTTCAGCCAGACAAGTGATTCCATAAATGTTCCTTCAGATGCGCAGAGAGTTGAGATATCATTTGCGGTATTCAGTTTTTGTAACAGAGATAACATTCAGATTACTTATCAGCTTCAGGGCTTTGATAATGAACCTCAGGTTCTGTCGGGAACTGATACCCTGGTGGCTGTTTATACAAATCTTGATGGTGGAGATTATGTGCTGGATGTTAGCGCATCCAATGGTGATGGAGCTAAAAGTGCTAACACCCTTTCTTTTGCTATAAATAAACAGTATAAATTCTATGAATATAAGCTTTTCAGATATCTTGTTTCATTCCTTGTTTTACTGTTTATTCTTTTTGCTATATCTGTTGTTTTCAATCTCAGACGCAAATTCCTTGGTAAAAACCGAGAATTTGAAGATCTTACCAGAGTGCATGAGGATGCCCTTAAGAGCAGTACTGCTAAGACGGACTACCTGGCTAATATGAGTAATGAGATAAAGATTCCTATCAATGCCATGATCAGTAAAGCCAATTCTATGATCAGAGAAGGTTCTGTAGATACAGAAACTGCAGGAGAGCTTAAGACCATAATTGAAAAGGGAAATGATGTGCTGGGTAAGGTAGATGAAACTATACTTCTTGCCAGACTTGAATCAGGAGCTGAGGAAATTATAGAGGAGCCTTACTCCATAACCACCCTTATCTGTGATCTTTCCGATAACATGTTAAATAAGCTTTCAGAGCTTCCTATTAAATTTGTGGTGGATCTGGGAGAGAAGATTCCGGATATACTCATTGGTGATTTTGATAAGATCAAGACCATACTGGATATTATACTTGCAAATGCCATTAAATATACTAAGGAAGGCTCCATAACCCTTTCTGTAGACAGCTATGAAATGTCTGATGATAATGAGCTTCAGCCTGTAAACCTTATATTCAGTATTTCCGATACAGGTACAGGTATCAGTGAAGACAGGATCAGTCATCTTTTCGAGATTTATTATGAAAATGAATCTAAAAAATCTGCTTCAAATACAGGTAATGGTATAAGTCTTTCTATTGCCAAAAAGATAGTTGATCTTATGGATGGTGATATTGAGGTGGACAGTACTCCTGGTGCCGGTTCAACCTTTACTGTATCTATTATGCAGACAAGGCCTGCTCAGTCAGCCCACAATCTGCCTATGAACGAAAAAACCATAGAGAGAGTATCAAGAGAAGAAGCTGAAAGAATGTGGGCTCCTGATCTTAAGGTTCTCCTTGTAGATGATATGGAAATAAGCAGAAATGTGGCACTGGATATCATTTCCGGTATGGATGTAAAATGCGATACTGCCTCTGATGGTCCGGGAGCCATAGACATGGTAATGTCAAATGATTATGACATTGTTTTCATGGATATAGCCATGCCTGTAATGAATGGTATAGATACTCTGAAAGAAATCAGAGAATTATCAGATTCAAAATATCAGGAGCTTCCTGTAATTGCCATGACAGAGGATGCTATAGGTAAAAACAGGCAGGATATTATAGATGAAGGCTTCAGTGATATAGTTCTTAAGCCTTTTGATTTAACTATATTTGCCGGTCTTGTTATGAGATTTGTAGATAACAGTAAGATTAAATACAGATCAAATGACAATATGGAATATATGAGTGATTCCAGATACAGCGTTGGATTGAAGAAGCTGGAAGAGTTCTTTGATGTGGCCACCGTTCTGGAACGTATAGGTGGTAATATCGAAGTATATAACAGGATACTTCTTACTTTCTACAATCAGAATATTGATTCTGTACAGGAATTGAAACAGCGCTATCAGAGGGATCTCAGAGGCTTCAGAAATAAAATTCATATCATAAGAAATGGATGTCAGAGTATA
Organism: uncultured Lachnospiraceae bacterium; assembly: GCA_902795855.1. GTDB lineage: Bacteria > Bacillota > Clostridia > Lachnospirales > Lachnospiraceae > Eubacterium_Q. The sequence goes on along the minus strand of CADBMW010000077.1, from coordinate 15,301 downwards.
GGAGCCATGGAGGCATCTGAAATAGCTTTCCGAATTGAAAAAGCAGTTAATAAAGGAAACAGAGCTTATATTGAAAATAACCTTCCTATGATGTTTGACTGTATAACTGTTATCAATCAATGTATCAGAGAGTATCTGGATTTTGTGGATGAAGAAAAAGCTCATGAAAAGGAATCTGTTGATACAAAGATTGAACCGGTAAAAGCTGAAATCTCAGAGACTGCCGATTATGATGAACCGGTGGAAGGAGCTTCTGAAACAGGTGAAGCAAATATCATCAATATAGATACTCTCAGAACTATGAGAGAAGCAACATATCTTGAGGATATGAGTGTTATCTCCAAACTTTACACTGAAATCAGTAAGGGAGAGTACGGTGCGGATGACCGTGACTTCCTTAATGTACTGGGCGAAAGTATCGAAAAGAAGGACTTTGTTGAGATAAATGACCTTCTTGGTACCTACATAAGTCTTAAGAGCAGTCTGTAATATTTTGACGATGATGTTATTTGTATGTAAAAAGTTTATACTTTTTTTGCTTTACAATTCAGGGCTTTTTATATATACTCTCCCATGGATGGTATTCCGGAAGGAAACTATACCTGACTTAAGTATCACAAAGTAAGATATGATGCAGCATTGCCTTCTTGAAGGAAAGAGGGTGATAAAGTGAGGATTGGATTTATAGGAGCCGGCCGCGTAGGCTACACCATGGGTAAGTATCTCGCTCTTAAAGGGTGTGATATAACCGGTTATTACAGTCGTACTTATGAACATGCAGAAGATGCTTCGAGATTTACCGATACCAGATGCTTTAAAAATGCTGAAGATTTAATAAATGAATGTGATGCTGTATTTCTTACAGTCAGTGACAGTTGTATTAAAACTGTTTTTGACGAGATAAAGACCATTCCCGGTCTGTCGGGAAAGATAGTCTGCCACACCAGTGGAGCGCTTTCTTCTAAAGTTTTTGAGGATGCTTCATGTCAGGTCTATGGTTATTCAATCCATCCTGTGTATGCTGTTTCAGACAGGTATACTTCTTACAAAGATTTTTCCAATGCATTTATTACAATTGAAGGTCACGAAAAATATCTAAGTGACATTAGAAATGTGTTTTCCTGTGCAGGTTTTGAAACTGAGGTTGTCAGCACTGATGAAAAGATAAAATATCATGCTGCCTGTACTATAGCCAGCAATTTTGTCTGTGGTATCTATGGTATGGCTGCTGATCTTCTGGAGCAGTGCGGTTTTAATCAGAATACTGCAGAAAAGGCTTTAAACGGACTGTTTCTGGACAATGCCAAAGGAATAGTCGAAAAAGGCGCAGTGGGTCAGCTTACTGGTCCTCTGGAAAGAGGCGATGCTGAAACTCTGAGAAAACATCTAAGTGTACTAAGTGATGAAGATAAATCATTATATTTATCGGTTTCACAGGAGATTCTTAAAATAGCAAAAAGAAAAAACAAAGACAGAAGTTACTCGGAAATTGAGAACTTACTGAAAGGAGGCCAGCTATGAAGAATACAAGCGTAACATTTAAGGAAATGAAAAAAAAGGGTGAGAAGATATCAATGCTTACTGCATATGATTATTCCACAGCAAAGCTTATCGACGAATCAGGAATCAACGGAATCCTTGTTGGAGATTCTCTCGGTAATGTAATGCTGGGATATCCTGATACCGTATCCGTAACCATGGAGGATATGATCCATCATGGCGCAGCGGTTGCTAGAGGTGTTAAGGACTCACTTGTAGTTATAGATATGCCATTTATGTCTTATCAGGCAAGCGTATATGATGCTGTTATAAATGCCGGAAGACTTATGAAGGAAGGCAGGGCAGGTGCTGTAAAGCTTGAAGGCGGTGAGGAGATAATCCCACAGGTTCAGGCTATTGTAAAAGCCAGCATTCCTGTAATGGGCCACATCGGACTTACTCCACAATCCATAAATGCCTTCGGCGGATATAAAGCTCAGGGAAGAGATATAGCTTCCGCTAAAAAGCTTATAAAGGATGCTAAACTTCTTGAAGAAGCAGGCTGCTTTGCCATAGTTCTGGAATGTGTACCTGCTGAGCTTGCTGCATATGTAACCGAGAACATATCAATTCCAACTATAGGAATCGGAGGTGGCGCAGGAACTGATGGCCAGATCCTGGTTTATGCAGATATGCTTGCCATGTTCAGTGATTATAAACCAAAGTTCGTAAAGCAGTTTGCAAATGTAGGTGAAGCTATGAGAGAAGGCTTCAAGGCTTATGATAATGAAGTAAAGGCTGGCACTTATCCGGCTGAGGAACATAATTATACTATCGCTGCAGAGGTTCTTGAGGCAGCTGTAAAAGGAGAGTAGACAATGGGTATCAAAATAGTAAAGACAGTTGATGAAGTAAGACAGTATGTAAATAAATGGCGTAAAGATGGTGACACTATAGGCCTTGTTCCAACTATGGGATATCTTCACTCAGGACATCAGTCCCTTATTAAAAAATCAGTAGAGGATAATGACAGGACTGTGGTAAGTGTATTTGTAAATCCTATACAGTTTGGTCCTAATGAAGATCTTGAGGCATATCCTCGTGATATAAACAGAGATGCTGTTCTTTGTGAGACAACAGGGGCTGATCTTATATTTAATCCGGAACCTGAAGAAATGTATAAGGATGGCTTTGTGTCCTTTGTCGATATGAACGGCCTTACAAATCATTTATGCGGTCTTTCAAGACCTGTACATTTCAGAGGTGTTTGTACTGTATGTAACAAGCTTTTTAATATAGTAGGTCCTGACAGAGCATATTTCGGCCAGAAGGATGCTCAGCAGCTTGCAGTAATTAAAAGAATGGTTAAGGACCTTAATATGCCACTTCAGATTGTAGGATGTCCTATTGTCAGAGAAAATGATGGTCTTGCCATGAGCTCACGTAATACCTATATGAATGTGGAAGAAAGAAATGCTGCTCTGATTCTCAGCAAGTCCATATTCATGGGTAAGGAACTGGTAGAAAAGGGTGAGAGAAATGCTGCTGTAGTAAAAGAAAAGATGACTGAAATGCTGGAAAGTGAACCAATGGCCGAGGTTGAATATGTAGAAGTAGTAGATAATCTCACCATGGAATCCGTTGATGAAATCAGTGGTGATATTCTGGTTGCCATAGCAGTTAAGATAAATAACAAAGTCAGACTTATAGATAATTTTATAATTGAAGGATAATTGAACTGACACCCGTATTAAAATATAGAAAGGAATGTTACTGATTTGATTACAGTGACAAAGGATAAAATGTACGCAACATATTTAAAATCCAAAATACATCGTGCCAGAGTTACCCAGGCTGAGCTGAATTATGTAGGAAGTATAACTATAGACGAAGCTCTCATGGATGCCTGCGGTCTTGTAGAATATGAAAAGGTTCAGGTTGCTGATGTTGATAACGGAAACCGTCTTGAGACATATGTTATAGCAGGAGAGAGAGGTTCAGGAATCATTTGTCTTAATGGAGCTGCAGCAAGACTTGTATCTCAGGGAGACAAGGTTATCATAATGAGTTATGCCATGATGACTCCTGAAGAATTTAAAGAGAATCCTCCTAAGGTGGTTTTTGTTGATAAGGATAATCAGATCAAAAGAGTTACCAGATATGAAAAACATGGAGAGCTTTTTGATATCTGATCCTGTGTAATAAAGAGGTGAAGCCTATGTTGTTGGAAAATAAAAATGTACTCCTTTGTATAACCGGAGGCATCGCTGCCTATAAAATGGCTGATACTGCCAGTATGCTGGTGAAGGAAGGTGCCGATGTTCATGTATGCATGACAAAGAATGCTGAAAAATTTATAACAGCTGAAACCTTCAGAGTACTTACAAAAAATAAAGTATATACAGATGTTTTCGATGAAGATCCGGATGATCCGGTAAATGTTCCTCATATTTCCCTGGGAACAAGTGCCGATATAATCCTGGTTGCTCCGGCATCGGCGGATATAATAGGAAAGATAGCAAATGGAATAGCTGATGATATGGTTTCAACAGTTGTGCTGCCTGCTACCTGTCCGGTACTTCTTTCTCCATCCATGAATGTATATATGTATGAAAATAAGATAGTTCAGGATAATCTGGAGAAGCTGAAGAGATTCGGTTACAAGATAATAGAACCTGCCAGTGGTCATCTTGCATGCGGTTATGATGGAAAAGGAAAGCTGCCAACACCTGAGGCTCTGGTGGAAAGTATCATATATGAAATATCGGCCGCGAAGGATCTTGTGGGAAAGAAGATTCTGGTAAATGCAGGACCTACCTGTGAAGCCATAGACCCGGTAAGATATATTACCAATCATTCCTCAGGAAAGATGGGATTTGCTCTGGCCAGAGCTGCAAGCCTTAGAGGTGCTGATGTAACACTGGTTACAGGACAGGTTTCCCTTGATACTCCATTTGGTGTTGAAAGGGTGGATATTGTATCAGCTGCTGATATGTACAGAGAAATGACTTCCAGAGCCGGAGATAATGATATAATCATTATGTCAGCTGCAGTGGCAGATTATACCCCTGAAAATACTGCTACAGAAAAGATAAAAAAGAAAGATGGAGATATGACTCTCTCGCTTGGAAGAACAAAGGATATTCTGAAGGAATTAGGCAGCAACAAGAAAGATGGCCAGATAATAGTAGGTTTTTCCATGGAAACAGAAAATCTTCTGGAAAATTCCCGTAAGAAGCTGTCTTCAAAAAATGCTGATATGATATGCGCAAACAGTCTCAGAACACCGGGAGCCGGATATCAGGTGGACACAAATATCATAACTCTTATAACGCCTGATTCCCAGGAGGAGCTTCCTCTGATGTCAAAGCTTGAAGCTTCCCATAAGATACTGGACAAAATACTTGAACTTGGTAAATAAGACAAACTAACACTTTTATTAAATATTTTTCTGTGATAAAATGACATAAGTGTCAAAAGTCAAAATGTGTTTTATGCTAACGGAGGTAGATGATGGAAGCTTATAAAAAGGAATTTGTTGATTTTATGCTTGAATCTAAGGTTCTTAGATTTGGTGATTTTACTCTTAAAAGTGGTCGTAAGTCTCCATTCTTTATGAACGCCGGATTATATATTACAGGATCTCAGTTATCCAGACTTGGTGAGTTTTATGCCAAGGCAATTCATAACACCTATGGTGATGATTTTGATGTACTCTTCGGACCTGCTTATAAGGGAATTCCTATAAGCGTTGCAACTACTATTGCATATAGTCGTCTTTATAATAAAGAAATCCGTTATTGCTCAAATCGTAAAGAGATAAAAGATCATGGTGACACCGGAATACTTCTGGGAAGTCCTATAAAGGATGGCGACAGAGTAGTGATAATCGAAGATGTTACTACATCCGGTGCATCCATGGAGGAAACAGTTCCTATAGTTAAGGCCCAGGGAGATATTGAGATAGTAGGTCTCATGGTTTCTCTTAACAGATGTGAAAAGGGAAAGAGCGATAAGGGTGCCCTTGATGAAATAAAGGAATTATATGGATTTGAAACAAATGCCATCGTTTCCATGGATGAGATAATAGATTATCTCGTAGAAAAAAATGTTATCGATGACGAACTTAAAACAAGACTTGATGCTTATTATGCAGAATATGGTATTAAATAATATGTGGGAGGCAGCTATGGAAAAGGTTTATAAATTATTAAAAAATGTGGGTGGATGGAATATTGCGATAGGAGTTCTGCTTATTGTAATTGGTATAACACTTGGAATACTTAATATAGTTTCAGGTGCTTCACTTCTCAGAAATAGAAAGAATATTCTTTTCTGATCAATTCCGGAATTAGAATAAAATATAACAACCGAAAAAATTTATAAAATATGTTGTTGACACTATTTTAAAGTTATGTTAATATACCCATTGTTGCGACAGTGCATAGTCGCGTATGCGCGAGTGGCTCAGTGGTGGAGCACCTCCTTGCCAAGGAGGGGGTCGCGGGTTCGAGTCCCGTCTCGCGCTTTTTTGATTTTATGGGACCTGCAGTTAGTGCAGGTCTTTATGTTTGTTAATGATTGTTTATCATTTAGGATATCATCTATGAAGGGTAAATTATTAAAACTTAAATCAAAACTCGGTTCAGTTATTAGAAAGTCTTATGAACTTCCTCTTTGGAAATGGCTTATAGCATGTTTCGTTATTTCTGTAGTTGAGGGGGTTCTTCTTGAAATACTGGGACGCAGATCCATTCTGTCGCCCTTTGTATTCATATTTCACAATCCTGTAGTATTTGTATACAATATTCTGATTATTTTCTTTACATTGTCAATTTCCCTGCTTTTTAAGAGAAGAGGATTCGTGATGGGCTTTATATCCATACTTTGGATTGCAGTAGGTGCCATCAATTTTGTGCTTCTGGGTTACAGGATCACTCCTTTCTCTGCAATTGATTTCCTCATGTTTTCCGATGTGCTGAGTATGTTTAATATCTATTTTAACCTTCCTCAGAGAATTGCCATTGTGGTTTCGGTTATTGTATTTATAATTATCATAGTTCTGGCATTTTTGAAAACGCCTATCGTAAAGGGAAAGGTAAATTATATACAGGGCAGCATAGTTGTTCTGATTTCATTTACTCTTGTTTATGCTGCTACCTTCGTTGCTCTTGAAACTTCACTGATTTCCGATAAGTTCACCAATCTGGGTACAGCATACAAATCCTATGGATTTGTTTACTGCTTCGCTAACAGTGTTATAGATCAAGGTATAAGCAAGCCTGATGATTACAGTAAAAATGTTATAGACAGTATTGCAAATGAGGCTCTGGAAACTCAAAAAGATGTAAGTGATATTAAATGGCCTTACAAGAATAATAAAAAGCAGCTTCCTGATATTATAGTGATTCAGCTGGAATCCTTTATTGATATCGGAAGAGTCAGAGGGGTCCATACTGATAAGGAATCAATTCCGAACTTTAAACAGTTTCAGAAGGATTATCCTTCAGGATTTCTTACTGTTCCTGCCATTGGTGCCGGAACAGCAAATACGGAATTTGAAATACTTACGGGAATGAAGAGTAAGATATTCGGTGCCGGAGAGTATCCTTACAAGACAGTATTAACACATACACCTTGTGAAAGCATGGCTCAGCTTCTTCTGAGAGAAGGCTATGGAACCCATGCTATCCATAATAATAAGGCTAAGTTTTATTCAAGAGATGAAACCTATGCCAACCTTGGATTCCAGTCCTTTACTTCATTAGAGTATATGCTTCATTTTAATCGTACTCAGACAGGATGGGCCAAGGATGACTGCCTTCAGGAGGAAATCCTTAAGGCTCTGGACTGTGATGAAGAAAGTGATTTTGTATTTACAATTTCTGTCCAGGGTCATGGACGTTATCCAAAGAATGAGCTTAAATGTATAGAGCATGTTAAGGTATCTCTTGATTCAGAGGATCCGGAACTGACAAATCAGTTTGGTTATTTTGTAAATCAGTGTTATGAAATGGATCAGATGATCGGAAAGCTTAAGAAAAGTCTGGATAAGAGAGGTAAGGATTACATCATGCTCCTTTACGGAGATCATATTCCAAGCCTTACCTTTGAAGATGATCAGTTTATGACAGGTGAACAGAATCAGACTGAATATGTAATAATCAGTAATTTTGATTCCGGTCTGGAAGACAGAGACATGTATTCCTATGAAATGTCGGATTATCTTATGAGAGCTCTTGGATTTAAGCCGGGAATCATGCAGGATATTCATAAAGCTTACTTTGATGAAGACCCGGATGCCACTTCAGATCCTGTGACGGATATTGAAACAGATCTGTCTGATAACCAGGCCCTTGACAATACCATTTATGATAAAAATGTTCATGAAATACAGTATGACATGCTGTATGGTGAAAAATATGTTTATGATCTTATAGAACCATATCAGCGTATTGACATGCGCCTTGGTCTGTATGATATAAAAATAAACAGTATCAGCTATAACGCCTCAACAGGCAGTATCATAGCCAGGGGTGATAATTTTACCAATTTTTCAAAGATTATCATTAATAACGAAAGATACCCCACAACTTATATTGATGAACACACTATAATGATCATTCCTGATGAAGTATCCGAACCACCCCAGATCGGAGACGTCTTTACAGTGGCCCAGATTGATAAGGATAAACACGAGCTTAGCAGAAGTAATGTTATAACATATCTGGGAGAATGATCTTTCATATCAAATTATAATCAAATGGAGGAAAACATGATAAGAGAGGATATCAGAAACGTAGCTATAATAGCCCATGTAGACCATGGAAAGACCACACTTGTAGATGGACTTCTTAAACAGAGCGGAGTTTTTCGTGAAAATCAGGAAGTCGCTGAAAGAGTAATGGATTCCAATGACATAGAGAGAGAAAGAGGTATAACCATCCTCTCCAAAAATACGGCTGTAATGTACAATGATATTAAAATAAATATCATTGATACCCCGGGACATGCTGATTTCGGTGGTGAGGTTGAGCGTGTACTTAAGATGGTTGACGGAGTTATTCTCGTGGTTGACGCATTTGAAGGACCAATGCCTCAGACAAGATTTGTTCTTCAGAAGGCACTTGCACTTGACCTTGCAGTTATAGTATGCGTTAATAAGATAGACCGTGCTGATGCCAGACCTGAAGCAGTAGAAGAAGAAGTACTGGAACTTCTTATGGATCTTGACGCAAATGACAGCCAGCTTGACTGCCCATTTGTATATGCTTCAGCCAGAGATGGAGTTGCATCATATTCACCTGACGAACCGGGAACAGATATGAAGCCTCTTTTTGAGACTATAATTAAGTCTATTCCTGCTCCTGAAGGAAATCCTGACAGAGGTCTTCAGATTCTTATCAGTACTATAGATTATAATGAATATACAGGTCGTATCGGTGTAGGTAAGGTGGATAACGGTCAGGTTAAGGTAAATCAGGAGGCTCTGATAGTAAACCATCACGATCCTTCAAGACGTGAAAAGGTTAAGATATCCAAGCTTTATGAATATAGCGGTCTTAGCAAGGTGGATGTAAATGAGGCTACCATCGGTTCCATAGTTGCAGTATCCGGTATAGCTGATCTAAAGATTGGTGATACCATATGCTCAGTTGATGAGCCGGATGCTATTCCATTCCAGAAGATTACCGATCCTACAATTTCCATGAATTTCATGGTAAATGATTCACCTCTTGCAGGTAAGGAAGGAAAATTCATCACAAGCCGTCAGATCAGAGACAGACTTTACAGAGAGCTGAATACTGATGTATCTCTCAGAGTTGAGGACACTGAATCAACAGACTGCTTCAAGGTTTCAGGACGTGGAGAGCTTCATCTTTCAGTCCTTATTGAAAATATGCGCCGTGAGGGCTATGAATTTGCAGTTAGTAAGGCTGAGGTTATCTACAAAGAGGATGAGCGTGGAAAGAAGCTTGAACCATATGAGGTGGCTGTAATAGATGTTCCTGAAGAATTTGCCGGTACTGTTATAAATATGATGAGTATCAGAAAGGGTGAGCTTTCAGGTATGGCTCCTGCCAATGGCGGTGTAACAAGACTTGAATTCAGAATTCCTTCAAGAGGACTTATAGGATTCAGAGGAGAATTCCTTACTGCTACAAAGGGTAACGGAGTTATAAATACTATATTTGATGGGTATGATCCATATAAAGGTGATATGAGTTATCGTTCCAACGGAAGTCTTATTGCCTTCGAAGCAGGAACTTCTGTAACCTACGGACTTTTCAATGCTCAGGAACGTGGTACACTGTTCATAGGTGCCGGTGTTGATGTATATGCCGGAATGGTAGTTGGTGAAACAGGAAGACAGGAGGATATCGAGGTAAATGTATGTAAGACAAAGCATCTTACAAACACCCGTTCATCAGGAGCTGATGAGGCTCTGAAGCTTGTTCCTCCAAAACAGCTTTCACTTGAACAATCACTTGATTTCCTTGATACTGATGAGCTCCTTGAGATAACTCCTGAAAGTCTCAGAATCAGAAAGAAGATCCTTGATTCCAGACTTCGTATGAGAGCAAATCGTAAAAATTAGTTAAGTATTTATTTTATAATATAAATCATGAAAGGGAAAAGAACATGAGAAATCTTACTATGCTCATGGATTACTATGAGCTGACTATGGCAAACGGTTATTATGTAACCGGTAATAAGGATAAGGTTGCTGTATTTGATATGTTTTACAGAAACAATCCTGACGGTGGCGGTTATGCAATATGTGCCGGTCTTGAAATGCTTATTGATTATGTCAAAAATCTTAAATTTACTGATGATGATATAGAATATCTTCGCAGTAGAAAGATGTTTGATGAAGGTTTCCTTGATTATCTTAAGAACTTTAAATTTACAGGAACCATAGAGGCTGTTCCTGAAGGAACCATTGTATATCCTAACATGCCTCTTGTAACTGTAACAGCTCCTATAATAGAGGCTCAGATAGTTGAGACCATGCTTCTCATCTGTATCAACTTCCAGTCTCTTATAGCTACAAAGGCTAACAGGATTACAAGAGCTGCCGGAAACAGTGTGGTTATGGAGTTTGGTGCAAGACGTGCCCAGGGACCAGATGCAGCAGTATGGGGAACCAGAGCCTGCTTCATAGGTGGTGTTAATACAACCGCTACAGTAATGGCAGATCAGCAGTTCGGTATTACAGCCGTTGGTACCATGGCTCACAGCTGGGTTGAGTTCTTCCCTTCAGAATATGAAGCATTTAAAGCTTATTCAGAAGTATATCCTGATAACAGCGTACTTCTTATAGATACATATGATATACTTGAAAGCGGACTTCCAAATGCCATAAAGGTTGCTCATGAGGTTCTTGAACCAATGGGTAAGAGACTTAAGGGCGTTCGTATTGACAGTGGTGACCTTGCTTATTTCTCAAAGAAGATAAGAAAGAGACTTGATGAGGAAGGCCTTACAGACTGTTCAGTGGTTGTATCCAACAGTGTGGATGAGTACCTTATAGATTCTCTTAATAAGCAGGGTGCAAGAATTGATTCCTACGGTGTAGGAGAAAGAATGATCACCTCCAAATCAGATCCTGTATTCGGTGGTGTTTATAAACTTGTTGCTGTTAAGGAAGGTGACAAATTCATTCCTAAGATCAAGATTTCCGAGAATGTTGAAAAGATAACAAATCCTGGAAAGAAAAAGATCTACCGTATATATAGCAACAAAACTGGTTATGTTATAGCAGATCTTCTTACACTTGAGGATGAGAATCCTGATTTCAGTGATTCCTACACATTCGTAGATCCTTCCATGCCATGGAAGAACATGAAATTCAGAAATGTAACTGCTAAGCCTCTTCAGGAAGTAATCTTCAAGGATGGTGAGTATGTTTATAATAAGCCATCACTTAAGGATATCCAGGCTTTTGTTAAAAAACAGCTTAGCTCAGAGATATGGGAAGAGGAACAGCGTTTCTACAATCCTCATATTCATTACCTGGATCTTTCAGTCAAATTATTTGAGACAAAGAAAGAGCTTCTGGCCGGCGTAGAGTTTGTTGATTAAGAAATTTTGACACATTAATCTGTATAATGTATAATAAGGTGGTTTATGAACATATATATAGATAACCAAACAGAATCAGATATTCCAAACTATTATGGTTTTATCATAAATGATGTGATAAAAGGATGCCTTGATTATCTGAACTGCCCCTATGAATGTGAGGCTTCAGTAATAATCACGGATGACCATGGAATCATGGAAATTAATAGTGCGGAACGTGGGATAGATGCACCAACGGATGTATTGTCATTTCCCATGCTTGATTTTGAAAAACCAAATGATCTCAGCTATGTAGAGAAATACCCCCAGGATTACTTTAATCCTGAAACAGGAGAACTTCTGCTTGGAGATATAGTTATCTCCATAGAAAGGATTAACTTTCAGGCTGAACAATATGGACACAGTGACAAGAGAGAACTGGCTTTTCTAGTGGCACATAGTATGCTCCATCTATTCGGCTATGATCATATGGAGGAAAAAGAGCGGGAAGTAATGGAGGATTTACAATCCCGTATATTAGAAAAGAAAGGATACACAAGAGACTATGAATAAGAAAATAGTTGCACTTACAACTGCAGTAGTATTATCACTCTCAGTATTAGGTGGATGTGGAAAGAAAGAGGAAGAAGCTACTACTGAGGCTCAGAGTTATTCAGTAAATCTTACTGAAAATTCTATGATTGATGATTCATCTGACATGCTTATGTCAAAGGATGGAAAAATCCTTAGTGACCTTAACGGTGAGTGGGTTGAACCTGAAATTGCTAAGCAGAGATATGTTGCTATCATGGTAAATAACATTATCGATGCTATGCCACAGTCAGGTGTTGAAAGAGCTGATGTAATATACGAGATGCTTGAGGAGGGTGGTATTACCCGTCTTATGGCTATATTCCAGGCTGATTATACAGATGTTCAGAAGATTGGACCTGTAAGAAGTGCCAGACATTATTATGATCGTAAAGCACTTGAGTATGATGCAATATTTGCTCACTGGGGACAGTCAATCTATGCACAGCATGAGTTTGAACACCTTAAGGATCTTGACCAGCTTGATATGAATGGTAAGGATGGCGAGTATGGATTCAGAGCTTCTGACAGAGTTGCTCCTCATAATGCTTATACATCCGGAGAGAATATCAAAAAGGCTATCGAGGCTGATGGCTTTGATACTAAAAAGTCTAAAGAATACAAGAAGATGTTCAACTTCAATTTAGAAGAAAAGCCTCTTGAAGGCGGCAAGGCTGCAAACAAGATCACAACTGCTTATAATGAAGGAAGAAAGCCTTGGTTTGAATATGATTCAGAATCTGGTCTTTACAAAAGATTCCAGTATGGTGAGCCTCAGATCGATGCTGAAACAGGAAATCAGCTTGCTTTCGAAAATGTTATCATTCAGTATGCACCTCATAATGGTATCAAGAATGACCAGTCAGGTTGTATCGATATCGAGTATGTTGGTGAGGGTGAAGGATACTATGCTACCGGCGGACAGATCATTCCTATCAAATGGTCTAAGAAAGCTAAGGCAAAGCACATCAACTTCAGCTCAACTGATGGACTTCTTGATGAGGGAAATAAGTCAGGTTCATGTTCAGATTACGGTGTTACAGAGTTTACAACTGCTGATGGACAGCCACTTAAGCTTAATCCTGGTAAGACATGGGTTACAGTATTCCCTGATGATAACAAAGAAGGAATCATAATCGAGTAATTAAAGGAAAATATATGTCTGAAAAAATATATGACATTTGCATAATTGGCGCAGGTGCATCAGGACTTGTTGCCGCAATAGAAAGCTCCCGTAGGGGGCTTTCCTCAGTTGTGGTGGATAAAAATAAAAAGCCCGGCGCCAAACTGTATGCTACAGGAAACGGAAGATGCAATCTCACAAATGATGACTGGGATGATGATGTCTATTATGATAATCCATTTCCCTTCAGGGTGTTTGACCTGTTTTTTGAAAAATATAACATGAGACCGAGAAGCTTCGTGGTGGATTATTTTAAAAAACTGGGTATAAATACCATAAATAAGCATGGATATTTTTATCCTGAAAGCATGCAGGCTTCATCAGTAGTATGGGCACTGACTGATGCTGTAAGGCAGTCTGGTGCTGAAATGGTTATGGGCTTTGAAGTTACGGACATTAAAGATGAGGAGTACTTTAATGAACGTAAGGCCTATGTAATAAGTGATGATAATGGAAATCATTTATATGCAAGGAACATCCTGATTTCAACGGGAGGAATGTCTCAGGTTAAGTCCTTAGATAATCCGGGATTTGCTGCTGATATATCAGGAATTTATATAAGAAGATTTGCACCAGGACTATGTCCTGTGCTGGTTAAGGAGGATCTGACTGAAATATCCGGTGTCAGATGCAGATCCAGAATCAAAGCCGGAAGTCACAGTGAAGTTGGAGAGCTTCAGATAACAGATAAAGGTATAAGCGGTATTGTAACCTTTGATATGTCTTATTATATGTCCCAGGATGATGTCATTAGCATAAATGTGCTTCCCGGACATAGTCTTGAAGAGATGCTTGAAGCATTTAACTCTCAGAAAATTGCTTTTCCTGATAAAAATATCATACTTTTCCTGAATGGATATATAAATGACAAGCTTTCCAAATTCTTTGTAAATAAGCTTTATGGTGAAATGGCTCAGGGACTGAAGATAAAAGACATAACTGATACAGGAATCAAAGAGCTTTATGAGGAAATGAGTCAGTGGGAGCTCACTGTAAAAGAAAAGGGTGGTTTTGAAGTTTCCCAGGCTTCCATAGGAGGCATTTCCACAGATATAATAGATCCCGAAACTATGATGATCAAAACCATTTCTGACAGAAATCATGCAATATATGTGGCAGGAGAGGCTACTGATGTTATAGGTAAATGCGGTGGTTATAACCTGACCTATGCGTTTTTAACAGGCTTTGTAGCAGGAAGAAGCTGTAGATGATAAAAATAACTTCTATTAAGATGCCTCCGGGATATAAAAAGGAGGCTCTGGAGAATAAAATATTAAAACTCCTTAGACTAAAAAAGGTTAAATCATGGAAAATCCTGAAACAGTCCCTGGACTGCAGAAAGCATAATGAAATCCATTATGAGATTGCTGCCGGAGTTTTTGTAGATAATGAGGAGCAGATTGTTCGCAAACTTAACAATAAAAATATTATGTTAACTAACGAGGCCAAATATGTATTTCCTCACATTCTAAGTACTGATGTACGGGAGTTTCTGGATATAAATCAAAGCTTAAGACCTGTGATAATCGGATCAGGTCCTGCAGGATATCATGCTGCTGTTAAGCTGGCTCAGGCCGGATTCAACCCCATAGTTCTGGAAAGAGGAGAGGCGGTTGAAAACAGGAACCGCTCCATAGAAGAATTCTGGAATTCAGGAGATGTTGATGAAAATTCCAACGTATGCTTTGGTGAAGGCGGAGCAGGTACATTTTCTGATGGCAAGCTGAATACAGGAAATAAGGATAAGGGCGGATATTTTAAAGAGGTTCTGGAAACCTTTGTAAAATATGGAGCTGACGAATCAATTCTTTATATGGCAAAGCCTCATCTTGGTACAGATAATCTTAAGCTGATCCTTGTTAATATGAGAGAAGATATCATAAGGCTGGGCGGAGATATAAGGTTCGGCGAGCTTCTCACGGATATAGATAAATCCAAGGAAAATGGATTTTATAAGCTTTGTGTAAAAAAGCTTTTAACTGA
>CADBMW010000076.1 GCA_902795855.1 uncultured Lachnospiraceae bacterium | reverse complement strand
CCCAGAAAATGATATAATCCTTGTAGACTATAAAACCGATAATGTGAAGGAGCCTTCAGAACTTCTGGGAAGATATGCATCACAGATGTATCTCTATGCCCTTACTCTGGAAAAGCTGACCGGGCACATTGTTAAGGACGTGGTACTGTACTCCACCCGTATCGGGGAGATACATTATAACGACTGGAGAAATTACGGAAAAGGTGAGGAAGCTAAAAATGCGTGATAAGAACTCAGATAATCTGACATTACTTGGATCACAGGGTGTGAAATACGAAAGTGAATATAATCCCCAGGTGCTGGAAACATTTGAAAATAAGCATAAGGAAAATGATTATTTTGTTAAATTTAACTGTCCGGAGTTTACATCTCTATGCCCCATAACAGGACAGCCTGATTTTGCTACAATTTATATTTCATATATTCCTGATGAGAGAATGGTGGAAAGTAAATCTCTAAAGCTGTATCTTTTCAGCTTCAGAAACCATGGAGACTTTCATGAGGACTGTGTAAATATCATTATGAAGGATCTCATAAAGCTGATGGATCCGAAATATATCGAGGTATGGGGCAAGTTTAAACCAAGAGGCGGTATATCCATAGATCCGTATGTAAATTATGGAAGACCAGGGACAAAATGGGAAGAGATGGCATATACAAGACTCACTCAGCATGATATGTATCCCGAGGATGTAGACAATAGATAGTTGCTGATTTGTCTGGTTTATTATATTATAAAGTATGGGTATTTTTATTATAGGGGTTGATTCGTTTTTTGTTCTAACCTGGTGGGGGAATCAGGAATGGAAGAAGAGAAAAAAGCAGTTCAAAAAAAGAAAAGAAGTGCTTCTTTAAAATTCAAATTATATCTATATCTTGGCATTACAGTATTTATGGCCTCTCTGGTAGTTGCTCTGGTATCATATCTGATAAACTCAAATCAGATAGATGAATACTATGAGGGACTGTCTTTTAGTGGCGCCAGACATTTTGCTGCTTATGTGGATGGCGATTATCTAAGGGAACTAAGAAAAACAGCTTCCACTGATGAATTCCAGAAGCTTAGAGAAAAGGCTGAAGCTGAAGAAGATGAGTCATTAATTGAGGATTATCTTCGCGAAAAAGATTTATGGGATCAGTATGTAGAAATACGTGATGATATCGATCAGCATCTGAGGACCATGGATAATGTCAAGTATCTTTATGTAGTTGCATGTGGTGGAGCAAATGATATCTATGACATGTACCTTATCGATGATTATGATAATCCCATCTATGAAACCGGATACTATGAAGAGCGTGAAGAGGAGCTTAGGGGAAAAGATATGACGAAGCTTGTCATGCCTACTATTTCCCATGGAGACTGGGGCTGGCTCTGTTCATCCTTTGTGCCAATTATGGATAGCAACGGAGACGTGGTAGCCCAGGTTGGCTGTGATGTTGATATGAATGACATCATAAAAGAAAGAAGGATGGCTCTTTTAAATCTGATTTTAGCTGCTGTGGTTATAACCGGTATTATCCTGCTGGGGGCAGTGGCTCTTATCAGAAGCTCTGTGGTAAAACCTCTGAATATGATCACAAAAGAAATGAAAAAATTCTCCCCTTCCGATGATTATGATTATGAAAAATCAGGAGTCATGAATCTGAATATCAACAGCCATGACGAGATAGAGGATATTTATAATGAAATCAAATCTATGCAGATAAGAATTCTGGATGATCTGGAATCCATAAATACCATTCAAAAGGAGAAAGAGAAGGCGGAAAGTGACATAAAAGAAAAGGCTAAGGAAATAGATGTCATAAGTAAGGAGGCCTACAGCGATTCACTTACAAAGGTGGGAAGTAAGACAGCTTATATTAACAAAACAAATGAACTTAATGAAAAGATAAATAAGCATGATGCAGAATTTGCCATTGTTATGATAGATGCCAATTATCTGAAGGTAATAAATGACAAATACGGACATGCTGCAGGAGATGAATATCTCAAGGGCTGCTGCAAGATACTTTGCAGAGTCTATAAGCATTCACCTGTTTACAGAATAGGTGGAGATGAATTTGTAGCCATTCTTATGGGGGATGACTATAAAGAAAGAAACCAGAAACTCGAGGAGATGAGAGAAGCATTCAAGGACTCTTTCAATCAGACAGACTTAGATCCCTGGTTCAGATTTTCTGCATCAGTGGGTATGGGAGAGTATATAGATGGTGATTCTGATGCAGAGGTAGTATTTAAGCGTGCAGATAAATCCATGTATGATGAAAAATCAACATTTAAAAAGAAGAACAAGATAGACGCATTAGGAAGATAAAGGGTTTTTCGTTTTCAAAGGAGTAATGCGTATGGATTTTCAAGCGATTATCGATAATATGGCTGCGATGTCATGTATAGTGTCTGTAGAAAAACTGGATAATGGAAGACGTGGGAAGATAAGGATAGTAGCCGGAAATAAGGCCTATGTTGATTCTATAGAGAATCCCGCACCGGGAGTAATGATGCTTTCAAATAAGTTTGTACCTAACATAGAGTACACTAATTATTTAACAAGAGACCTCAATTTTGAAGAGTATTGTTATAGATCGGCTGTAGAAAAGAAAAACCTTCATTCATATGCTCATCCGGACAGAATGGATGTGTGGTTTGATATGAGCTTTATTCCCATGCAATATGAAGAGGGGAATCTCTGCTATTGTATATATATGATGGATATAAGTAATGAACCAAGTTCCCTGATGACTTCTTCTATTTCAGGTGATATTGCGGCTAACGTTCTGGAAACATGTATAAAGCTGAGGGGAGCTGAAGATTTTATAGCTGCTCTTAAGGATGTCATAAAGGATATACGTGACATGTGTGATGCTGAGCATTGCTGTATATTACAGGTGGATGAATATGCAAGAAAATGCAAGGTTCTCTGTGAGGCATTTTCAAAGGATACAAAGCTTCTTCCTATGGAGAACTATGTGGATGATGCATTTTATGATATCGCAGAGTCCTGGGAAGGAACCATAGCAGGAAGCAGCTGTCTTATTGCCCAGAATGAGCAGGATATGGAGATTGTAAAGGAAAGAAATCCTGTCTGGTATGAATCCATTTCCGCTGCAGGAGGAAAGACCATAGTATTGTTCCCACTTAAATCAAATAATCAGCTGATGGGATATATCTGGGCTATTAATTTTGACAGTAAAAATGCCGTAAGGATAAAAGATACTTTGGAAATAACCACATTCATACTTGGCTCTGAGCTTGGAAATTATTATCTTCTTGACAGACTGAAAACTCTCAGCTCAAAGGATATGCTTACCGGAGTTATGAATCGTAATGAGATGAATAATCTGGTTCAGGAAATGAGTGAAGAGATAGAGGAAGATGTAAAAACAGTTGGGGTTATTTTTACTGACCTTAACGGTCTTAAGGTTGTAAATGATATAGAAGGTCATATTGCCGGTGATGTGCTTTTGAAAAATGCTTCCAAGGCTCTTAGGAAAGTTTTTGATGAAAAGTATATTTTCAGAGCCGGTGGGGATGAATTTGTTGTAATTAAAAAGGGTGTTACTGAGGATGAAATAAATGAAAAGATAGAAGATATAAGAAAGGCATGCTGCCATTATAAGGATTTGTCCATATCTATGGGAGGATGCGTTGTGGATGACAGCAGAAATGTTCGAACAGCTCTTAGAATAGCAGATGAGAACATGTATGCGGATAAAGAAAAATATTATAAAGAACACCCTGATAAAAAGTACGAGGCTATGATGAGCAGACGTATATAATCGGGAAGGGAAAAAATGAAGATACTTGTATTTAAGGGGAGTCCCAAGAAGAAAAGTGATACATTTCGTCTGACTGAAGCTTTTCTTAAGGGAATGAATAAAAATAATGAACATGAGATAAAGATAATAGATGTCATTGAGAAAAACATAGCTCCATGCAGAGGATGTTTTTCCTGCTGGAAAAATAAGGATGGTCACTGTGTTATAGATGATGACCAGAACGAGATACTTGATATTTATACAAAGGTGGATCTGATGATATGGAGTTTTCCTCTGTACGTTTACTCCATGCCTTCCCATCTTAAAGCAGTGGTGGATAGAACAATTCCTCTGCTGCAGATGAAAATGGTTGAGGATGAGAATGGAAGAGTGCGCCATGTTCCTCTGGCTGATTTTTCAAAGCTTCATACCCTTGTTATATCGGGCTGCGGCTTTCCAAACTGGGAAGGAAACTTTAAAAGCTTAAGGGAAATGTGCAAGGTTTGTTTCCATGGACCGGACACCATATTTGTTCCGGAAACTCCACTGATTAATTCACCTTACACAGAGGAGCTTGCAAACAGACTTCTGGAGAAATTTGAAAAGGCAGGAGAAGAATACTCGGCATCCCTATCACTATCTCCCCAGACTTTGGAAGAACTTGAGAAACCTATGATCCCCAAGGCTGAATATCTTCGGCATGTAAATAATCTGTAGATAAAAAACGGAGTATTGATTGAATTAAATTAAGTAATTACTATGAAAGGAGGCGGCAGAAAGTATGAGTATACAGCAAAAATACACCATAATATTTTCTAATCTGGCGGTACTACAGATTATCTGCGCCATCCTGGCAGTCAGGTCGGATAAACATATAAAAAAATATACTGCCTGCTTAAATCTTTCAATCACAATTCCTATAGTTGCAAATATTATAATTATTAGAGCATTTAGTCCCGGCATATCTCTTTTCGGGTACTATCTGTCCTATATCGGTATGGATGTGATAATGATTGCAATGCTTGGTTTTACAAACATGTATTGTAAAGGTGTGGATGATTATAAGTCCCATCAAAAACCATACCCGCTTTATTTTATGGCTATAGCTGATATGATACAGCTGGCTCTTGGACCTGTATTTCATCATGTTGTGACATTGGAACAAACCATGCTGGATGGCTCAGTATTTTATCCTGATGTAGCCCATATAGGTCTTACTATTCATAGAATAGTTGATTATATTATCTTTGGATGCATTCTTTTGATTTATATTGTAAGTATGCTCAAATGCTCCAAATTATATAGGGCAAAATACAGTGTCATACTCGTAACTCTGATTCTGTCTGGCACTACTCAGTTTGCATTTATCAGTTCCAAGATACCTGTCGATCGCTCTGTTATAGCTCATGGTGCGGTGGGTATTATTATATTTTATTTTTCAATTATCAGAAGACCTCTGCGTCTTCTTGATACAATGCTTTCAAATGTGGTATCCGGTCTGAATGATGCTGTATTTGTATTTGATAACACAAACAGAATCGTTTGGATAAATGAACAGGCTTGTGAGCTTCTTGATATGAAAGAAGTACGTATGGGAATAGTAAGAGAGAAGCTTTTTGATAAGTTTAAAAATATAACCAATAGAGGAGAGAACTGGTCGGAGAACAGAGTCCTGGGGGACAAGTATTATATACTTGAGAAGAAAACAGTTAAAACAAACCAGAAATACTCAGATGGATCTTTCCTGGTTATTAAGGATGATACTGTAAGACATAATGAAATGGAAAAAGAAATCTTTAATTCCATGCATGACAACCTTACAGGAATTTATAACATGCAATATCTGTATTCAAGGATAAGAAATGAGATTCAATCCTCTGATAAGGATTTTTGTGCTATATTTATCAATATCAAGAATTTCAAGCTGATAAATGATAACTTCGGAAAATCCTTTGGTGATGTGGTTCTGATCAGAATGGCCAAATGGATGAAAACAAATATTAAATCCGGCTTTTATGGCCGCCTTGTGGCTGATACCTTTGGAATATGTATGCCAAAGGAGGATTTTGACGAAGAATTTATATCACAGGAATTAAGCAATCTGGTTGTAAAATTCAGAAATATGGAACATAAAATCAATATTCATATTGGTGTTTATGATATATTGGATAAGAGCCTTGATGTGTCAATTATGTTTGACAGAGCTCATTTTGCCATTACTGATATTGAGGAGAATTATAAGACAGTTATCCACTACTATAATGAGGATATCAAAAAGGTTCTTCTTGAAGAACAGAGACTGGCAGCTAATCTTGAAGTGGCTCTGGAAACTGATCAGATCAGACCTTACCTGCAGCCTATTGCAGACAGGGATGGAAGGATAGTAGGTGCAGAAGCTCTGGCAAGATGGCTTCATCCGGATCTGGGATATCTGGCACCTTACAGATTTATTCCTCTTTTTGAGAAGAATGGTATGATTACAGATCTGGATGTTCATATATGGAAGCATGCCTGCAGAACCTTATCCAAATGGAAGGAAACACATCCGGATACATTTATTTCCATTAACATATCACCTAAGGATTTCTATTTTACCGATGTTATAGCAGAAATAAATACTCTGGTTGAAAAATATGAGATAGATCCGCATCTTCTCAGGATTGAAATAACTGAAACAGCTATGATGACGGAATCTCAGGAAAGAATCCGAATCCTGAACGAATTCAGAAAAGCCGGATTCATAGTTGAAATGGATGATTTTGGAAGTGGATACTCATCACTTAATCTTCTGAAGGATATGCCGGTGGATGTTCTGAAGATAGATATGCAGTTTTTGTCTGATGAGAATAATTCTAAGTCAAATATCATCATTGATAGTATTATCAATCTGTCGAATGAGTTGGATATAACTCCACTTACTGAGGGTGTGGAAACTGAAGAACAGTTTGAACAGCTGAGAACCATGGGTTGTGAATTGTTCCAGGGATATTATTTTTCAAAGCCAATCCCTGTTAAAGATTTTGAAAGGCTTTTAGAATCCGGAGACGAGTAATACCGGGAGATAAATAATGGATGAATTATTATATATACTTTACTTTGTTTTAGACTTTATTTTTGGTCTGAGTTACTTTATTATTTTTTATATTTCTATTAAAAAATGCTTTATCAGAGAAGGAAAAAGTAAGATCAAATTAGTATTATTACTGATTTTTACCAATCCTCCTCTGATTTTTGTTGTTTCTATTTTTTCTTTTTATTTATTATCAGGTCTTATTTATAGTCAAAAAAATTCTCTTGGCTTTAACACAGCCTTGAATATTATCGGTGAAAATGTTTCTTTTTCTGTGACTGCAACTATTATATGTGGTGTTTTGTATGTAGCCCTTTCGATTCTGTTTTCATATCTTATAGGAAAATGGTTAGAGGTTTACAATCTTTCACTTGTTACTTATGTATATATGATGTTTGCAGTAATCTATGCACTTTCCGGTGGACGTTCAGTTTCGGATTCTGAAACATTTCTCATCTCTTCCAATGGTCTGAATATTCTCAGTGAAGTCATAATGCTTTTTTCCATTTTTAGCTTATACTTTTTTGTTATAAAGCATTTAATCAAACTGACAGACAGAAAATACCAAATCAACTGGAAAATTTTTGTTATCCCTCCAAGTTTATTTTTGATGGGATACTATGTGTTTGATTATATGACATTTAGCTTCTGCAGCAGTGATGCCAATTTAGTACTTCAGATTCTTTCGAAGACAATTCTCCTGCTGTTCCTTTGGGCATTTTATGTGATAATAAAAAATATAGGAGCCACCAATGATGCACTGGAGGCAAATGATGAGGTTAAGGAGCTTTCCGTAGAAATAATGATAGCTCTTGCAAAAACCATAGATGCTAAGGATAAATATACAAACGGTCACTCAATCCGTGTGGCTCAGTATTCTAAAATGATAGCAGAAAGAATGGAACTGTCTGAAAAAATGTGCGAGGACATATATTACATGGGACTTCTGCATGATATCGGAAAGATAGGAGTGCCAAATGAAATAATAAATAAGCCGGCCAAGCTTACGGATGAAGAATATAGTATAATTAAAACACATCCGGAGATAGGATATCAGATTCTTTCAGAGATAAAAAGCAGGCCTGAACTTGCAAAGGGAGCACGCTGGCATCATGAACGTTATGATGGAAAAGGATATCCTGATAGGAAAGCTGGAGAAGAGATACCTATCGAAGCCAGGATAATCGCAGTGGCAGACAGCTACGACGCCATGACCTCAAATCGTAGTTACAGAGACTATCTTCCTCAGGATGTTGTCAGAGAAGAGATAGAAAAAAACATCGGAACTCAGTTTGATGAAGAGGCTGCCAGGTGTATGCTGACCATAATAGATGAGGATGAGGGATATTTACTTCATGAACAATAAACCCCAAAAGCTCCGATATTCCAACTGGAATATCGGAGCTTTTCCGTTTTGAGTCATAGTAATACTAGATAATCTCGAATGATAGAAGCCGCGCAGTTGTGCTTCCTCTGTATATAAAATACAGTGGAAGGACTCCTTCGATTTTTTTTACATCGATTTCATATGTTGTCCATTCTTTGATATTGGAATTGATAACGGCTTTTCCCAGTACCTCTCCATCAGGTGAGGTTTTTATTTCAAAGCTTCCTTCGCCTGGCGTTTCTAAGGCGGCGATGATAATGATTTTTTCTGTTCCATGAAAGTCAAAATATTTATAGCCTATCAGAGTATTATCACAGATTTCACTAATGAAACGTTCTGTTTCATCTCCGTTTTTTTCATGAGTAACGTTCGGAAAGCTGTCTTTATAGATTCGAT
>CADBMW010000075.1 GCA_902795855.1 uncultured Lachnospiraceae bacterium | reverse complement strand
AGTAATAAGGGAACGAAGTCCGATGAATATAAGTATGGTTCCTCCCATTATTTCAGAACCCGACTTATAACGCATGCCGAATATATGACCGATCTTTACTCCCAGCATTGAGATAATACAGGTGATAACACCTATCATAAGGACAGCAACCAGCACATTTATGATTCCGGCTGTTGCAAATACTTTTACAGGAACAGCCACAAATGTAATTCCCACCGCCAATGCATCTATACTGGTAGCAACTGCCATAAGAAACATTGTCTTCACATCAAATTCCGGCTTAACTTCTTCAGGTGGCGCAAACGCCTCCTTGATCATGTTGCCTCCGATTATGCTTAATAGCGTGAAAGCCACCCATGGAGCCACAACACTGATAAGCTTCTCAAAACGGGATCCCACCAGATAACCGATCAGTGGCATCATTCCCTGAAAGGAACCAAACCAGATTCCACACAGCAGATACTCCTTTACTGTTACTTTTTTTACGGCCAGGCCCTTACATATGGACACAGCAAAAGCATCCATTGCCAGACCAATGGACAGAAGAAATATTTCAAATAAACCCACTTTTTAAACTCCTTTGATTAATACTATTCCTTTGACATAATAAAACCCAAGTACAGTAAAACTATACTTGGGCATACCTACAAAATATAAACTTCATGTACAGCTTTACAATATGAACTATACATGAGTCTCGCAATTTAAAACAAGCCAGACCGGAAGGTCAGTATGTTGACTTGCTACGTTACACGCTTGCTACTCCCCCATGGGATTTACGGGTAATAATCTATCATGTAACTTAGTGAATGTCAAATTATTTTTCCTAGCCGGTATTCTAAGTTCTCTTCATCAACATTTAAATAATTAACAATTTGCCCTTAGTTTTCTCATCCTTCGGATTCTCAAAACTATAAGGACTGCCAATCCTCCCGCCAGAGCGATAAGCGCTAAAGCGAAGGATCCGACACCTGTTGGTATAATTGATGAAAGATTGTTAGTTACCTCAAGTGTTGTATCAGCTACTACCGAGAACGTAAGTGTTTCTACTGTCTCGGCATCTTCACTGTTAAACTTAAACTGAGATTTATATCCTTCAGTATCCTCACTTATAGTAACTATAGAACCGGCCGGCAGAGTTATCACCACATTATCGCCATGCTTCATCTTAAATGGATTTCCGGACTTAAGTGGCTCTGCCTGCTGTACATCATTCTTTTTCCACTCATATGGTGTTGAACCATTATCTCCTTTAACCTCAAAGGTAAAAGTAAACTCTTTATCTGTATCACCCAAATTGCCGGTAACAACCTTTGAAATAGAAAGATCAACAGTTCCGGTAACCGATGAGTTTGGTACCTTTATAGTATATTCATAGATATCATCAACACTGCCTTCAGTTTTATCCAGCGAAACATTTGATCCCGGAGGATATTTATCAAGAGTGAGTACGCCATTACTGTTAAATGTAAACTCTATATCTCCGGTTATTCCGACAAAACCTTCCTTCGCCTGAGTTTCTACCAGGTAATATTTACCCGGAGTAACGGTACTATCTATACCTGATATAATACCATCAGCATCAGTCAGCAGATCTTCATATCCAATTATCGGATAATAATCCTTACGGATAGTACCTGAAGAAGTTGTAACTCCTTTATATAGAGCAAAGTGAACTCCTTCAACAGGGCTGTCTGTGGTGCTATCGAACTTTTTAACCTTAATGACAAACTGCTTATTATAAAGCTTAATATAAGCAACAAAATTATCACCCTGTGACGTCTTGGTACAGCTCTGCCAATGGGTATCATTACCTGATAAGGAAACAACATCAGAACTACTAACACTGAAGTCCACAGTATTTGGAAGTCCTATATAAGAGCTAGGTGATTCAGTCTCAGTCAGATGATAATTTGCACCTCGCACTATATCATAAATAATAGTAACTCGTCCTCTTGCATCAGATTCATATTCTCCCAGAACATCTCCGTCGTCGTTTGTAAGAGTAAACTTTCCACCTGCAAGCGGAGTAGTCGTACCCATTTTATAGAGATTAATAACTATACCACCCTTACGGGTATTTGTTACTGTATCCGTACGTACCTGGCCTGTAGAATGAACGGTACCGGATTTGGCATAGGTATACGTTGCAGTACCAACCTCTACGGAAGGTTCATAATGGTATTCCTTGGTTTCGCTTGAATCCTTTGCCTTTGCACCTATGGATATAAAATCATTTATCTGTTCCCAGCTGTCAAAGCTTGTAACATTCCCGTCTGCATCAACACTTGGATTAGTGACCTTTATTTCTCTTACTTTATAATCATCAAAGGTACTTCCGGTCTCCAGTGAGCTGAAGAAATATCTGACAGAGGTGTTGGAACCTTTTATTTCCTTTATGGTATCAGGAAGGATGCTGCCATTCACAAAAACAGCAAAATACACAGGGTCATGTGAATCTGTGAAATCCTTATCACTCCATACCTTTTCAGCCTTCAGTTCCCAGCCCCTCTTATTATCAATATGCATTACAGGTGATTCATTTTCACGTACAGTACCTGAGTTCAGAGTATCTCCTTCTTCTGCCTTATAGGTTCCTTCTTCACGTCTGTATTCCTTAAGATGATAACCCATAGGTACTTCGGACGCTCTCTCTTCTACCTTAAATTTAGTTCCTATCGGAAGGTTCGGAACCTCTACAGTGTATCCGGCTCTGATCTTTGATATAGAACCATTCATAGATGTTTCAAAGGTAGCTGATTCCCTTTCATCCGCATTAAGATCTGAGAAAATACTTTTTCCCAAAGATACAAAACAAGCCTCACCCGGATCCCATCTGCAATACTCTCCTTGCGGAGACAGTACACGATACTTAACCATATTTGCAACAGCGAGAGGTTCATTTTTCTCACCATTTGCCAGATACAGACGAAAACTGAAATCCGTAGGATCAGCTGATGCATCTATCTCTTGTCCGTTTTCATCATATAGATGTTTCTGAATATATAGGGACCTAAGTCCATCAGGATTTATACAGTTATCAAATGTTACCTTAGGAGTATCACCAACTTTTATCCATCCACTTTCAACAGTTTCATCTTTAAAAGTATAATCAAAACGATAAGAGCATCCCGGAACAGGGTCTCCCTGCAGAGTCTTGCCGTTAACTGTAACTCCTTCATAAACCTGGGAATTAACGCCACATTCCACAAGCTTATATGCAAATGCATCACTTGGGAAATTAATTTCTATGGTTTTTTCCTGATTCAGGAAGAAAACATTATCATATACCTTCTAACACCCCGGTGGAGTATAGTGATCAGCAAAGTCCACTTTCTGAACCGAACCGACATATGACACATCTACATCAGGAGCATTTGGATTTAAGAGTTCTTCTACACTAGAACCCTCTCTCTTAAAGTATATCTGGAATGGATACTGTACTATATCAAAATCCAAAT
The DNA here is from genome assembly GCA_902795855.1 of uncultured Lachnospiraceae bacterium. Taxonomy (GTDB): domain Bacteria; phylum Bacillota; class Clostridia; order Lachnospirales; family Lachnospiraceae; genus Eubacterium_Q. The sequence goes on along the minus strand of CADBMW010000075.1, from coordinate 2,151 downwards.
CTTCATTTAAGGTTCCATCCCTATTTGAAACATCTTTTTTAAGAGTTACACTTCCCGGTGTTACATAACTTAGGTTAAATCTCATATGAAGGTTAGATGCTCCGGCACCTCTCTCCATGTAAAAGATTCTCATAGAATGTGAGGAGTAATCCTTGAACATAGGTTCATAATCACCGAGTTCTGAATCATATGTAAAATACTGCTTCATAAAGGTTTCCAGCGCAGCATCTGAAGGATTAGGATTTCTTTTCTTGTAATTATCGCGATATATATCTCTTAGAGTTGACTTTTTACCATTTACAACTACTTCACCAGTTTTGAAATCAACTCTTCCACCCAGAGCACTATGAATACCACCCAGGTCTATGACAAGCTCTCCATCTGTATATAACCAGAAATCATCATCTCCGGTGAATTCGAAAATCATATCATGTCCCCAGGCATCACATCCGCTCTGAGTCTGTTCAAAGCTTGCTCCAAGCTCCATACCGATATAATATTCCGGATCATCGATCAGATATAGTCTCTCATATTTTCTTGGATCATCATTCGGAAGCAGTTTCTGCGTAGCATCATAAAGATTATATGCATTAACCTTGGCATAGGAATAATTATCTATATCATCAAATGGCAAAAACTGACCATGCTGTAAGGACGGCTTAGATGTGGTATCAGCCGTAGCCAGTTCCTTATATACCACAAAATCACCGGAGTCCCTATGCTGAAGAGTGGCATAATTCTGACAACTGTCAAATTCAAAATAACCACTAGCATTATATGTACTACTTAGGAACAGATGGTTAACCGTTTTCGCATCCCCAAACAGCTCTGATAATGATCTGGTTCCTCCCGCATTTGTCGGGTATCCTGTTTTGGGATCGCCAATTATATTTGTAGATAGAATCCCCTGAAGAGGAACTTCTTTATGATTTTCCCAAATGGTATAATCATTTAGAACATCATCCTGAATATTATGCCCGTTACCCGTCTTATCAGGAAAATCTATCAGTTTCATGGTGATACCAAATTGATTATTATCAATGGTCTCTACCTCTTCAAGTTCTTCCTCATCAGGATTCATAATAGCAAAGTAGAAAGAATCAGCCTTTGATTTAGAACCGGAAGTTACCATGTCATTTACGATATCAGTTCTTAAGGCAGCATAAGCATAATACGTGTTATCCCAGGCCAGAATATCAGAATAAAAATCACCTGTACGCCGTCCCGGAATATTGATACCTATCTTGCTATCAGACAGAGCCTGGTTTCCAGTCAGCTGTGGTGCTATATATTTTTTAGAATACTCATTTTGTAATTCATAATAATAGTTTGGATCTGTGGTTCCCTCATAGTAATACTCTGTAAAATCCCATAACATCGTATTGACCTGAGTTCCGATCCACATGATGTTATCACCTCGCTCATAGCAGGGAACAAGGGTTCCATCGTGATCTATGGCATAGAACTTATAACACTTGTCATCCTCATCCCAGATACGGGTATATACAACAACCTTGGCACCATTACTTACATTTACTTTATCAGATATACTAACCTTTGCAGCTGAATAAACTACAAAGTCGTCATCCAGAAGATCACTAGGATTTATAAAATCAAACCAATATTTATCTTCTCCTGTTTTATCAGCCGCATATTCAAATATAGAACTATTAGCATTAGCAACTATAGCAGTTGTACCGGCAACAAGTCTGAACTTTCCTTCTTTTTCACCTGTTCCCGGGATCACCTGTATCTCAGAAGCCTCAGCTTCATCAACCATAGTTAAACCTGAGGAGGTAAGCTTCAGGTATTTCTCTTCACCATTTAACACGGTAGAAATCGTATATTTATCTTTTTCTACAGAATGGAAGGTCCACAGATATACATTATTATCTTCAGCTATAAAATTAATATTGTTATGTGTAAGAGGATTAACCTTAACCCTTACATCAAGCGACTTAAGCTTGTTAGCATTCTTCACCTTTTCCGGAGTCAGGGTATATGCGTTCGCCCCATTCATGAAACATGCCAGTCCATAGGTTTTACCATTCAGTCCATACGGATCATCCGGCATGCTGACTGATGCTGCTAATATAGCTTCTAACAATCCATTTTCATTCTGGTTTTCATGATATCTAAGGCCATTTCCTT
>CADBMW010000074.1 GCA_902795855.1 uncultured Lachnospiraceae bacterium | reverse complement strand
TACTTCCTTTCAGGATTTACTGCTAAGCTTGCTGGTACAGAGAGAGGAATCACAGAGCCAACACCTACATTCTCAGCTTGCTTTGGTCAGGCATTCCTTGAGCTTCATCCTACAAAGTACGGTGAAGAGCTCGTTAAGAAGATGCAGAAGAGCGGAGCTAAGGCTTATCTCGTAAATACAGGATGGAATGGAACAGGTAAGCGTATCTCAATCAAGGATACACGTGGTATCATCGATGCTATCCTTAACGGAGATGTAAATAAGGCTGAGACAAAGAAGATCCCATTCTTCGATTTCGAAGTACCTACATCACTTCCAGGTGTTGATCCTGCAATCCTTGATCCTCGCGATACATATGCTGACTCTTCAGAGTGGGAAGCAAAGGCTAAGGATCTTGCTGAGAGATTCATTAAGAACTTTAAGAAGTATGAGACAAATGATGCTGGTAAGGCACTTGTTGCTGCAGGTCCTCAGCTGTAAGAGATTAATAAAATAAAGTACTTTAGGCCCATGTGATATTTATATTGCATGGGCTTTTTTTTAATACTATAATGATGACATAAGTGTCATGAACGACATCATAAGTGTCAAAAGAAAGGTATGGGATGGTAAAATGCGGTATAGATTTTATGGATGGGAAAATGCAGTTGTAGCCCCTGTTTTAGATGAGTTTAAGTCACTCCAAAATCTTCAGGGAATGTATGATGCACTGACAAAAATCTGGTGTGAATACACCTGTGCTCCCAGGTTAAGGGGAGAATGGAGCAAACAGAATATTACTCTTGGACAGTGCTCCATAACGGCGTTTCTTGTGCAGGATATATTCGGTGGAGAAGTCTACGGAGTACTTCGTCCCGGCGGAAACTATCATTGCTATAATGTAATAAAAAACATGACATTTGATCTTACCAGCGAGCAGTTTGGCGATGAAAAACTGGACTATACAACCGGAGTACCGCAGAGCAGAGAAGATCATTTTTCAAAAGAAGAGAAAAAACAGAGATATGAATTTTTAAAGGCCGGTCTGACAGGTTATCTTAACGATCATATTCCAACAGGACTTCCAGGGGGATTTTTTATTTACGAAAAATCCGATACAGAAAGAATCCTTTTTGCAGATGATAATGTTATAAGTCTTTATGACTGCAAGAGCTATGAAGAGTTTATGGAATATGTGGGCAATTCCTTCAAGGGAATGGTTCATCAGGAGGATCTGAATAAAATCCAGAATCAGATCCAGGCTCAGACCATGTTTGGCGAGAAACGCCATGATTATGTCAGATACAGAATTGTAACCAAAAAGGGCGAGGTTAAATATATAGAAGATTTCGGCCATCTTTTATATGGTAGAAATGGAAAAAGCTACTATTATGTATTCATAGCCGACGTGGATAGAAATGAATATCTGAACCGAAACAGAAATTCATATGCCGAGGCTGAGATACTTTCTTACAATAACGATACAGATACTCTTACAGGACTCTTTAATATGTCCTTCTTCTATACTCATGTACAGATGCTTCTTTCACAGCCACAGACAAAGAGAAGTAATGTATCGATTATTCATTTTGATATTCCAAGTTTTAAACTTTTTAATGAGCGAAATGGATTCAGAATCGGTGACGAGCTGCTTTGCGATCTGGCAAAAACCATAAAAAATGAATTTGATGAAGGCGTTGTTTCGCGTTTTTCCGATGACCATTTTGTAGTGTGCTTTATCGGCGAAAAGGAAGAGGCTATAAAGAAGGTGGAGAATGTTCTGAGAAATATGCTCCTATCTGAAGAAACCATTAAAAGAGTCAGGGTCAAAGCCGGTATTTTCTATATGGATAATGTTCAGACTGAAATCGGTCTTGCCTGCGATCATGCCCGTCTTGCCTGCAACAGCATAAAGGAAAGACATGATATAAATTACTGCGTATATGATGAAGGTTTAAGAGACCAGCTGAGAAAAAGGCAGTATGTTGTAGACCATATGGATGAGGCCATTGAAAATGAGTATATCAAGGTTTATTATCAGCCGATTATCAGAATTAAGTCAGGTGAAATCTGTGGATACGAAGCTCTTGTAAGATGGGTGGATCCTCAGATTGGAATTCTTTCCCCGGCGGACTTTATTGAGACCTTGGAACAGTACCACCTGATCCATAAGATTGATGCATATGTGGTGGAAAGGGTGTGTAAGGATTACAACAGACTCATCGAATCGGGAGATGTTCTGGTTCCTGCATCCATAAACTTCTCACGTATGGATTTTGAGCTCTGTGACATTTTTGGAATCGTAGAAGAAGTGAGAAGGAAATACAACGTGCCAAGAAACATGCTGGACCTTGAAATCACAGAGAGCGTTCTCAATGAAAACTTCGGCCACATAAAAAAGGAGTGCCAGAAAATGGCAGACATGGGTTATCAGATATGGCTGGATGACTTCGGAAGCGGATACTCATCCTTGAATACACTGACGGAGTACTCCTTCAATGTATTAAAGCTGGATATGGTATTTCTCAGAAGCTATGACAGAAATCCAAAGACAGCAAAGCTCATGAGCTACATCATCGAAGGCGCAAAAGGAATGGGGCTGGTGGCACTGTGTGAAGGTGTTGAAACCAAAGAACATTACAACTTCCTGAAGCACATCGGTTGCGACAAAGCCCAGGGCTTCTATTTCGGAAAACCGAAACCAATGGAAGAAGTCAAGCAGGAGGCCATAGACAAAGGAATGAAATGGGAGCGCTACCTGTAAGGTGGATTGTTTTTCCTAGGGGCTAGAAGCGATAAGAGTGGCTGTAAACGAGGTGGAGAAGTAAAGATTTACAGCCAAGAGGAAAGAAAAAGTGGTGTGAAGCGATAAAAATGGCTGTAAGTATGGCTAAATAGTAAGGATTTACAGCCATAGGAGGATTGGATATGAAGAAGAGATTATGGATTTTAATGGCGGGGATTATGATGCTGTCCTTGACAGCATGTGGCGAGAGTCATGAGGCTGCGAATACAATGGATTATAGTTCTAAGGTTTCCTCAGCCGGTGAAAGCAAGGGGCTTTCGGATGATACCTATGTCACCGACAATTATGAGATGGCAACTGAGGCTGCAGAGGATTATGAAGCTGAGCCTGAGGAGCTTTCAGCGGATTCTTCAGCGGATTCTTCTGGAAGTGTCAAGGATAAAGAAAACAAAACCAACAAGCTGGATACTGAGAAGCTGATATATAGATGCAGCATTTCTCTGGAAACCAAGGAATTTAAGGAAACCATTTCTTCCTTCCAGGATCTGATCAAAAAGTATGATGGCTTCGTTGAGAACGAAAATACTTCCACCAAGGGTGGCAGTTATGGCGGAAGCTATAATAATGGTCTTGGAGTTTACACTGCTACCATCAGAGTTCCTTCCGAGAATTACAATGCTTTCATAAATGATGCCGGTTCCATCGGAACTTTAAATAATAAATCACAGAATGTAACCAATGTTTCACAGGAGTATTCAGATCTTTCCGTTGAAATGGAGGTTCTGGAGGCTGAAAGAGATGATTATATGGACATGCTGAAGGAGGCAAAATCTCTGGAGGACATGGATAATGTTATCCTCATCAGGGATAAGATTACTTCTGTTAATACTGAGATAAATCAGATCAAGACAAGACTGAATTCCATAGATAATGATGTGGCTTACAGCTATGTAGACATGCAGATCTATGAGGTTCGTGAGGTTGTGGAATATACAGAGGATGATTTTGGTACCAGGTTTAAGCGTGAGGTCAAGCAGGGCTGGTATAATTTCCTGTATGGTGTGCAGAACTTTGTAATATGGTTTGTGGCAAATATCTGGGGACTCCTTATATTCTTTGGAATAGTATTCCTGATCATATTCATTATCAGAAAGCTGATAAAGAGAGGAAAAAAGAAGAGAGCGGAAAGGATGAACCTTCAGGATGGAATGGCACCTCAATTTCAGAAGGGTGCGCCAGCCCAGCCGGGAGTTCAGCCTCAGGGAAATGTAGCTCAGCCAGGTCCTCAGGGGGCTAAATTCCAGAAGGGTGCATCAGCCCAGCAGGGGGCAAATGTACAGGGGTCACCAGTACAGCCAGGAGTACAGCCTCAGCCAGGGGCAAATGTACAAGGTGCGACAGCTCAGAATCCACAGGGAGCAGAAGCTCAGCCAGGAGCAAATGTACAGGGAACACCAGCTCAGCAGAACACCACGGTCAAAAAGGATAAAAAGGGAAAGTAAGAAGTTTTAGAAAGATAAAATCAATACAAAAACGAGGTATGAGATATGATATGGTTTTCGGTTACGGGGAATGCAGATTTTCCCGACAGCTTATATAAAGAAGAAATCAGCAAGGTAGTTAAATGGGTTGATGAACACTCAGATAATCTCCCAACTACAGGAAGACATGATATAGACGGAGATGATCTGTATGTAAATGTTATGAACTACACCACAAAGTCTGTGGACCAGTGTATGTGGGAGGCTCACAAAGCTTACCTGGATCTGCATTTTGTATTCAAGGGAAAGGAGAAGCTTGGAATCTCCGACCTGGGAAATATGAAGGTGGAGGAGTATCAGGCTGACAAGGATTATGTCCCTATGACAGGAGAGGCTGATACAACCATAGAACTAAAAGAAAAAGGCGCCATCCTTTTGTATCCTGAAGATGCTCACATGACGGCAATTCAGGTGGATGGGCCGGAAGAATTATTAAAAGCGGTATTTAAAATCAGAATTAAAAATCAAGATTAAACTCACGATAAAAAATCAGTAGCTGCTGAATGTGCTGAAAGATATCAGCTCCAGATATATGCAAGGTAGCTGATAAGAGCAGCAATAAGGATGAGCATTATCATAGGAATGGTTCCTATAAGGAGTTCCTTTCTGGCTTTAGCATTTACTCTGTCATTTCCAATAAATCTGTGGACTCCGTCCTTTTCAATGAGCTCCACCTTTTCACCTGTGCGGTAGATGCAGAACATAGGACTCTGCTTTGAATAAACGGTGTGACCGTCCTTTGTGGTAATAGTCAGTTCCTTGTAGCTTTTACGGGTGTAGGCGTCATTTACGTCTTCGATTTTCGTAATCTTTCCGGAGGCAGGATTCCAACCCTTAAGTTTTTTCTTTTTCCTGTGATTGCTTCCTGCGGTGATGAAATACATTTCCACAAGAAGGACCAGCATAAAAGCTACGGCAATTATATTTTTCAGCATTATTTTTCTCCAATTCGGCAGATGGTATTAGATATGATAACACAAAAGCAAGGATAATACAAAAGTAGAAAGGAAAACGCCATGGCAGTTGATTATTTTGGTGCGGCAGACTGGATAAAAGAAAGAATAAGCTTCAAGGCAGAGGTGGGAATAGTTCTCGGTTCCGGCCTGGGCGGACTGGCAGATAAGATCGAAGTAAAGGAAAGGATATCCTACGGGGACATTCCCGGATTTCCCAAGTCCACGGCACAGGGCCATAAGGGAGAGTATATCTTCGGAAATCTGGAGGGAGTTCCGGTTATTTTAATGAACGGAAGAGTTCATTTTTATGAAGGCTATCCCATGGAGCAGGTGGTAATGCCCGTAAGAGTAATGGCACTCCTGGGTGTAAAAACGATCTTCCTGACAAATGCTTCAGGAGGACTTAACAGGAAATTCCATGCAGGAACCCTGATGTGTATAAATGATCATATTTCATCATTTATCCCATCTCCCCTGGTAGGCCCCAATGATGACAGACTGGGAACAAGATTCCCGGAAATGAGTCAGGTATATAACAGGGAATATATCAAATTGATGCATGAGGCTGCAGATGAAAATGGAATCGAGCTTGAAGACGGAGTGTACCTTCAGGTTACCGGTCCTGCTTATGAGTCACCGGCAGAGTCCAGAGCATATCAGATGTTTGGAGCGGATGCTGTGGGAATGAGCACTGTGTGCGAGGCCATAGTCCTTTATGCCATGGGAATAAAGCTTCTGGGACTTAGCTGCGTTACGGATATGGCTATTGATAATGAAGACTGTGCACTAACTCACGAGGAGGTTCAGGAGGTGGCAAAGGCCTCCAGCAAAAATCTGGAACGCATTGTAACGGATACGGTGAAGAAGATTGTGGAAAGCTAGGTGCGGCGAGTTAATTAAGAATTGATGCACTAGTGCTTAGGTTGATTAGAATATGATGATTTAGTGAGAAATCAGGAGGATGAGATGGAAAAGAACGGAGTATCCAGGGCAAAGCCTGCAGTCAGCATTTCAAAGAAACAGGCTAAGAAGAACAGAAAGATTCAAAAAAAGGCTGATAAGAAAGCAGAGAAGAGACAGCGTAAGGATATCAAAAAAGCATATACCAAGGCTCTGGCAAAACAGAGTCCGGATAAATTTCTGGCAGTTGTGGCAGTTCTGCTGGCAGCGGCCCCAATTGTTGCTGAGTATATAATGGACAAAAAAGACAAATAAATAAAGGCTCAGAGGGTAGTTAGGTTATTGAAAAAAGTATTTGATTATGATACATTAAAGGGTGCATTATCGAAAATGAGAGGAAAAGTTACTGATAAGTAACAGGAAAAGAAATGAGCAAAAATTTTGATGATCTGATGAAAAGACTTGCGCAGGTGGACAAGAAGAAGGTTTCTGTTGCAGTTGCACAGGACAGTGAAGTACTTATGGCAGTGAAGGCTGCAAAGGAAAGGGGAATTGCAGATTCCGTACTTGTAGGCGATGCTGACAAGATCGGAGCTATAGCTGATGAGCTGGGAATGAACCTCAGCGATTATGAGATTGTTGATGTCAAGGATCCCATCGAGGCATCTCTCGCAGCAGTTAAGCTTGTACATGACGGCGAAGCTGATATGTACATGAAGGGACTCATTGATACAAAGGATTTCCTTAAAAGTGTCCTTGATAAAGAGGTTGGTCTCAGAAGTGGTCGCCCTCTTTCTCATGTATGCGTATTCGAGATTGAAGGCGTTGATCATCTGCTCTTCCTGACAGATGTTGCATTTATTCCATACCCTACACTTGAGGACAAGGCAAATATTATTCGAAATACTGTTGAAATCTGTAAGGCCTGCGGAATTGACAATCCGAAGGTTGCACCACTGGCAGCAGTAGAAGTGGTTAATCCTAAGATGCCGGTTACCGTTGAAGCTGATGAGCTTACAAAGATGAATGAGAGAGGAGAGATTGAAGGCTGTATAGTTGACGGACCTCTTTCACTTGACCTTGCAACATGTCCTGAGGCTGCTGCGCATAAGGGCGCTACCGGTCGTAAGATAGTTGGAGATGCAGATGTGCTGCTCGCCCCTGACATCCATGCAGGAAATATCATTTACAAGGGAATGGTTCATTTTGTAAAGGGAAGAAATGGAAATCTTATAACAGGAACTGCAGCGCCGGTTATTCTGACATCCCGTTCGGATAGCTTTGAGGTTAAGGTAAATTCCCTTGCGCTTGGAGCACTTGTTGCTGATTCACTTAAGAAGAATTCCAAATAATCAAAAAACATAACAGGAGACGAAAATGATACGTTCATTAATAATAAATCCAGGTTCTACTTCTACAAAGCTTGGAGTATTTGAAGATGAGAATCTCATTTCTGAGGAAACGCTCAGACATACTACTGAAGAGATAGCTCAGTTTGATAAGATAGTAGATCAGATCGATTTCCGTAAGGAAATGATACTTAACTTTTTGAAGGATAATGGTACAGATGTGGCAAGCTTTGATGTTATCGTAGGAAGAGGCGGACTTCTTAAGCCTATTCCAAGCGGAACATATGCAGTTACAGATGCACTGCTTCAGGATCTTAAGGATGCGGTAGGCGGAGAGCATGCATCAAACCTTGGTGGTATCCTTGCAAAGGAAATCGCAGATGGCATCGGCAAGCCTTCATATATCGTTGACCCTGTAGTTGTTGACGAGTTGGCAGACGTTGCCAGACTTTCAGGTGTACCTGAGCTTCCACGCGTGTCTATCTTCCATGCCCTTAACCAGAAGGCAGTGGCTAAGAGATATGCAAAAGAAGCTGGAAAAGCATACGAGGACTTAAACCTTATCGTGGTACATATGGGCGGCGGAGTATCTGTCGGAGCTCATACCGGCGGAAAGGTTGTTGATGTATTTAATGCTCTTTCAGGAGACGGAGCATTTTCACCTGAGAGATCAGGAGCGGTTCCTCCGGGAGCGCTTGTGGATCTTTGCTTCTCAGGAAAATATACTCAGAGCGAGATCAAGAAAATGCTGATCGGTAACGGTGGCTATAATGCTTATCTTGGAACCAACAATGCTCAGGAGGTTTATCAGAGAAGCCTTAAGGAAGATAAGGCGAAGCTTGTATTTGACGCATTTGTTTATCAGGTTTCAAAGGATATCGGAGCTATGTCAACAGTTCTGAAGGGAAAGGTTGACCAGATTATCCTTACAGGCGGTATCGCACACGGCGAGCAGGTTACAAATGATATAAAAGAGAGAGTTGGTTTCATAGCTCCTGTAACTGTTTATCCGGGTGAGGATGAGCTGCTTGCACTTGCTCAGGGCGCAATCCGTGTTCTGACAGGCGAGGAAGAAGCTAAGATATATCAGTAAACTTTTGGAGAGATGAATGTTATATAGTTTATTAAGTGCAAAATTGTCAGATAATGTAATACTAGTTATAGCATCAGCCCTGGCTTTCATAGCTACATTTGTAGTACTTATGAAACCACCGGCATTTCTTCCTGTTGACGGTGGAAAGTTCGTTATAGATGCCAGTGGAAAAAGGGTGCCCGTAAACGAAGGCTCCAACGGAAAAGTAACAGGCGTGGGGATGTTATTTGTCCTGATTTACGTACTTGCCGTGCTGTTGTTTCTGCCCCTTTCAATGGAACTGGTCATCTACATGGCACTGAGTGTTCTGATGATGATCACCGGATATCTGGACGACTGCGCCAGAAGTCCATGGGGTGAGCTGGTAAAGGGACTGCTTGATCTGGTGCTTGCAATACTGGCGGCCATAGCATTTGTGGTTTATAATGGAACAAAGGTTGCTCTTTTTGGAAAGGTTTTCACCATACCGGTAGTAATCTATGTTATTCTTGCGGTGGCTCTTATCTGGGCTTCCATAAATGTTACAAATTGTTCGGATGGCGTTGATGGACTTTGCGGTTCTGTCTCCATTATAGAAATGGTGGGAATATCTGTTATATTCCATGGCATCCTGGGTAAATATGCAGGACTGGGAATGATATTTTCCTTTGTACTTGTTGCATATCTTGCATATAACTGGTATCCAAGTACCGTTTTAATGGGGGATGCGGGATCCAGAACTATAGGCTTTACTATAGCTCTCCTTTGTCTAAAGACAGGACATCCGTTCAGCTTCATTCTTTTATCTATGGTATTTTTGTTTGATGGCGGACTGGGACTTCTCAAGCTTGCAATCATAAGACTGACTCACAAACCATTTTTGACAAATATAAGATTTCCATTTCATGATGAACTAAGGAAAAACAGGAAATGGAAAATTCCGGGGATTTCTATAGTATTTGCTGCTATTGAAGTAGTATTTGTTATACTTACTGCTATTATTACCTAAAAAAAGGCAGGCGGGGTTATGAAAGAGATAAGCATAAAGGGGTTCACCTTTGGTGATGGCACACCACGTATATTTGTGCCGCTCATGGGACGAAGTGACGAAGAAATCATGAGCCATGCCAATTTAATAAGGAAAGAAATTGACAGGCTGGATGAGAAGTATGCTGATCATCCGGAGCTTCGTGTTGCCGTTATAGAATGGCGTGCTGATTATTATGATAAGCTTGCTGATCTTGATGCGTTGAAGGAAATGCTATCAAAGCTGCGCGAACTCTTTTCAGACAGACTCCTGCTTTTTACCTTCAGAAGCGAAGAACAGGGTGGAGAGCTGAGAAATGACAGAGTGGGAAGCAACCTGGAACCCATAATGGCTACGGCTATTAGAAGTGGCATGATCGATCTGGTGGACATTGAGGCCACCTGCGGAAATTATAAAATAGCCCGTGCCACCACCGGAGCCCATATGATGGATGTAAAGGTAATCATGTCCTATCATGATTTCCAGAAAACCCCTCATGATGAAGAAATAGTAAACAAACTCCGCGACATGGATATACTTGGGGCTGACATCCTGAAGATAGCAGTCATGCCAAGAAATGAATTTGATACAAGAAGAATGATGGAGCTTAACGAAAGAATGGTTTCTGAAAGCTTCAAGCCTGTGGTACTTATCTCCATGGGAGATATAGGAATGCCATCCAGGTTTAAATGTAAAGAAACAGGGGCGTGTCTCACCTTCGGAATCGTGGGAGACGCAAGTGCACCGGGCCAGATCGAAGTATCAGACCTGATTGCCCTCTTAAAAAACCAATAAGTGCGGAAAAACTAAATCTCGACTCGCGCCGGGGAAGGCGCTCGCTGAGAATTGTTTTTCCTTGATGAGTGATGAAATAGGGAAATAAAAGCTATAAGACAAAAGGGACGGTTCTAAAACCGTCCCTTTTGTCTTATTTTATACACGCTGTGTATTCGGGCGTTTGGCTCTTACGTCGTCTTCTCCAGGAAGTGGATAGATGAGATCCCATGATGCACGAAGAGTATCTATGAATGCATACAGATTCATGATATCTGTTCTTGTGTTTTCCGGTGTCTCCTGACGTCCTACGATGATGGCCTCTCTTGCAGCCAGGAATTCGTATTCATATCCATTGATATATCTGTCTCTCATTTTCAGCTCCTGAGTCTGATTTCCATCAGGTCCGTAAATACGGACAAGCTCAGGACAGTTTGTATTATTTACTTCAATACGGCCTTCTGTTCCGTAAATGATACATTTGTTATCAAGTCTTCCCATCATTGAACTGATGATAGTTGCAAATCTTCCATTAGGGAAGCTGAGTTGGATGGTGGAGTATGCATCCACGCCGGTATTTGTCTTTGAATAATTTGATGCCACTGAAATAGGTGGACCACCCATTATCATAAATACTGCTGTAAGGGGATATACACCTACATCCAGAAGTGCGCCGCCGGCAGTCTCAGGCTGGGTAAGTCTTTCAACGCTTCTCAGGTTATAACCCAGATCTGCGATAACAGTTCTTACATCTCCGATAACTCCCTTTTGAACAAACTCAAGTATAAGCTTCATTAAAGGATGATATCTGAGCCACATTGCCTCGCCGCAGAAAACTCCCTTTTCGTCAGCATATTTCAGAACCTCAGCAGCTGTCTTTGCGTTGTAGGAAAATGGTTTCTCTACGAGACATGGCTTTCCGGCATCTATACATTTCTTGGCAAGCTCTGCATGAGTTGAATGCACAGTTGCTATATATATCATTTCCACTTCCTTGTCTTCCAGCAGCTCTTCATAGGAACCGTAGCAGACCTTTACGTTGTGTTCTGTTCCGAAAGCCACAGCCTTATCCATATCTCTTGAAGCGATGGCATATGGTGTGAAGCCTTCCAGCTGGTTAAGTGTATCAGCTATTACACCGGCGATATGACCGGCGCCGAGTATTCCGACTTTAAATTCTATCATTTTATCTTCTCCTTATATTAGTAAAACATTGTAATCCCCGAAATAAATATTGATTGATTTCGATGTAAAATACACGTTTTTCATTATAAAATACTTTGTTGCAATTGTAAAGAAGAGTAAAGAGTGCTAAACTACAAGAATGACTAATGATAAGTTGAAAGAGGTTTTATTGTGAAGATTATCAAGACTATAACATCTGAAGTAAAGGATTTTAAAGCGGCCTCCATTGCGACGCCGGTTTTCATGATTCTTGAGGTTATATTTGAAACCATTATCCCTATAGTAATGGGACGAATCATCGATATTTCCGATAATGATGTATTGGATATGAAGCATATTCTGACCTACGGTGCCCTGATGGTGGTGCTGGCCCTGGGAGCGCTTTACGTGGGAATAATGGGAGGCAAGTATGGTGCCAAGGCTTCAGCCGGCCTTGCCAGAAATCTGAGAAGGGATATGTATCTGAAAATCCAGTCATTTTCATTTTCCAACATTGACAGATTTTCATCTGCCGGTCTGGTTACACGTATGACAACAGACGTGACAAACATTCAGAATGCTTATCAGATGATACTCAGAATGCTTGCCAGAGCGCCTATTAATCTTATAGTAGCCATGGTTGTGGCATTTTACATCAGCCCTAAGGTTGCCATGGTCTATCTTTATGCAGTTATCTTCCTGGCGATTTTCGGAGGATTCCTTATCAGCCGGGTTACCAAATATTTTTCACAGGCATTTCCCAAATATGACGAAATGAACGAAAGCGTGCAGGAAAATGTTTCAGCAATTCGTGTGGTTAAGGGCTTTGTTCGTGAAGACTATGAAAGACAGAGATTCGGCAAAGCCAGCGGAATGATATATAAGCTTTTTGTAAAGGCAGAAAGTATAATGGCATTTGCCATGCCGCTTATGCAGTCTACCATCTACTTCTGTATTCTCATGGTCAGCTGGACCGGAGCCAAGCTCATAGTTGGAATAGATGCAGTACCGGAGCTTACAACCGGAGATCTTTCCACTCTGCTTGCATATTGTATGCAGATACTCATGAGTCTTATGATGCTTTCGGTGGTAATTGTAATGATCACAATGTCCGCTGCCAGTGGAAAGCGTATCGCCGAGGTTCTGGAGGAAAACAGTGATCTGACAAATCCGGAGAATCCTGATTTTGAAATAGTGGACGGTTCCGTAGACTTTAAGGATGTAGTCTTCAGATATAATGAGAAGTCCGAGGCGCCGGTTCTTGACAACATAAATCTGCATATCGATTCCGGTCAGACCATCGGTATAATCGGAGCCACAGGTAGTTCAAAAACCAGTCTGGTAAATCTGATCAGCCGTCTTTACGACGTTCAGTCCGGCTCGGTAATGGTAGGTGGCAAGGATGTAAGAACCTATGATCTGGAAACCCTTAGAAATAATGTTGCAGTTGTGCTTCAGAAAAATGTCCTTTTTTCAGGTACCATTTTCGAGAATCTGAGATGGGGAAATAAGGAAGCCACAGATGAAGAATGTATAGAAGCATGCCGCCTGGCCTGCGCAGATGAATTCATTGAAACCTTCGAAGGCAAATATGATTATAAGATAGAGCAGGGTGGAACCAACGTATCCGGTGGACAGAAGCAGAGAATCTGTATTGCAAGAGCCCTGCTGAAGAAGCCGAAGATACTCATTCTGGATGATTCCACCAGTGCGGTCGATACTGCCACAGATGCCCGCATCCGGAAATCCTTCAGAGAGTACATTCCGGATACCACAAAGATTATCATAGCTCAGCGTGTTTCCAGTGTTATGGACGCCGACAAGATAATCGTTATGGACAGCGGAAAGATACATGGCTTCGATACCCATGAGAAGCTTTTGGAAAATGATGAAATCTACAGAGATGTTTACGAGTCCCAGCAGGGCGGAGCCCGGGACTTCGATAGTTGATATGAAAGGACAAAAACATGGCACATGAAAGAACGCCAAGAGGAATGAAACCTGCGGTGGAAAACCCCGGAGTAATCCTCAAACGCCTTATGACATATATTTTTGAATCTTACGGCTTCCAGCTGGTAATGGTATTTTTTCTGATAATAGTCAGCGTCCTTGCAAACCTTCAGGGAACCATGTTCATGAAAACCCTGATAGATGACTATATCGAACCCATGGTAAAAACCGGAAGCAAAGATATGACTCCACTGCTTCATGCAATTCTGAAGACTGCAGTATTCTACGGTATAGGTGTCATTTCCACATATTCCTACAACAGGATCATGGTAAATGTTTCACAGGGTACACTCCGTAGAATCCGTGATGGTCTTTTTGATCATATGGAGTCACTTCCTATCAAATATTTTGATACCCATACCCATGGTGATATCATGTCCATCTATACAAATGATGTGGATACTCTTCGCCAGATGATCAGCCAGAGTATACCTTCGCTTTTCCAAAGCTCCCTGACTCTTATCGGCGTTGTCGTCTGCATGGTGATCAGAAGCGTGCCCCTTACCATAGTTTCATTTATTATGGTAGGCGTGATGCTGAGCGTTACCATGAGACTATCTCAAAAGAGTGGAAGTTATTTTATGGCTCAGCAGAAGGACCTGGGTAAGGAAAATGGTTTCATTGAAGAAATGATTACAGGACAGAAGGTTATAAAGGTATTCTGTCATGAAGAGGAAAGTATCAGGGACTTTAATGAGCTGAATGACCAGCTTTACGACAGCGCATATAATGCTAATAAATATGCAAATATTCTCATGCCTTCCATGGCTCAGATCGGTAACCTGAGCTATGTTATCTGTATCGTTATAGGGGCAATTCTGGTGCTTTCAGAGTTTGGAATTAAGGGAGCGGCCTTTGGCGGAATCGCACCACTTACCATAGGTGGACTTGTATCCTTCCTTACCTTCAACAAATCATTTAATATGCCTATAAATCAGGTTTCCATGCAGTTCAATTCCATAATCATGGCGCTGGCCGGAGCTGACAGAGTATTCAAGCTTATGGATGAAGCTTCCGAATCTGATGAGGGATATGTAACCCTTGTAAATGCCAAAGAGGATGAGAACGGTAATCTGATTGAGACAAAGGAAAGAACAGGACTCTGGGCATGGAAGCATCAGCATCAGGCTGATGGAACCATAGATTACAAGAGACTGGAGGGTGCCATCTTCATGGACGATGTGGACTTCGGCTATGTGGAGGATAAGCTGGTTCTCCACAATGTTTCGCTGGATGCAAAGCCCGGACAGAAGATAGCATTTGTAGGCTCTACCGGTGCAGGAAAGACCACCATCACAAACCTGATAAATCGTTTCTATGATATTCAGGACGGAAAAATCCGTTTCGACAATATAAATGTAAATAAGATCAAAAAGGGTGATCTGAGACGTTCGCTTGGTCTGGTTCTTCAGGATACACATCTCTTTACAGCTACAGTTATGGAGAATATCCGTTACGGAAGACTGGATGCAACGGACGAGGAATGTATAGCCGCAGCTAAGCTGGCCAATGCTGACTACTTCATACGTCAGCTGCCGGAGGGTTACGATACCTTGCTTACGGGAGATGGCGGCAACCTGAGTCAGGGGCAGCGTCAGCTTCTGGCCATTGCAAGGGCTGCAGTTGCAGATCCACCGGCACTTATTCTGGACGAAGCAACCTCCTCCATTGATACAAGAACTGAGCGTGAGGTTCAGGAGGGAATGGATAAGCTTATGGCCGGCAGGACAACATTTGTAATCGCCCACCGGTTATCCACCGTAAAAAACAGTGACTGCATAATGGTTCTGGAAAAGGGACGTATAATAGAAAGAGGAACTCACGACCAGCTGCTGGAGCAGAAAGGAAAGTATTACCAGCTGTACACCGGCATGAGCGCCTTGGAAGTGAATATGATATAATAACGAACAAGGTTATAGCATAAAAAAAGGGAGGAGTATTTACAATGATGAAAAAGGTAAACAGAGTAAAAGCTTTGGCACTTTCTGCAATGATGGCATTTAGTGCATTAAGCATTCCGGCATGGGGTGCTGACAAGGTGAATGCAAAGTCGGAAGGGCAGGTTCTTAATATTTATTCATGGAATGAAGAATTTCCTGCATTAGTAGCAGATTATTATCCGGGGTTTGTGAAAAACGATCCGAATGATGTACTCATGGGTGGAAAGATCGGCGATGTAAATGTCAATTTTGTGATTGAAAGTAATAATTACAGGGAAAACCTGATGGAAAAACTGGCTCAGAATGAAACAGCGTCTGCTGATAACAAGGTTGATATATTTGCCTTTGAGCCGGATTATGCTTATGACATGGTAAATTCAGATTACGCCCTGCCAATTAGTGATTTGGGAATAGTTGATGATGAAATAGATAAACAATTTAACTACACAAAGCAAATATGTACTTCAGTGGATGGTAAATTAAAAGGCCTTACCTGGCAAATATGTCCTAATGTAATGATATATAACAGGGATATTGCAAAGGAGGTATTAGGTTCAGATTTATCTGAAGATGTTTATAATGGTGCTGCCCAAACTTGGGATAAATATTATGAAACATCAGAAGATATGGCTTTAAAGGGTTATAAGATGAATGCCACATATATGGATACGTTTCGTTTATTTCAGCAGACTGCCAAAACGCCATGGGTTGTTAATGGAGATGTGAATGTTGATGAGGTGTTCAAGCAGTGGGCTGAATTATCAAAAAAACAGATTGAAAATCATCATACAGGTGATGGTGAAATATGGGGAGATGACTGGTACAATGGTATGATGGTTCCAGGCAGTGATGGCGATGGCGGTTCTTATGGAAGGGTGTTCTGTTATACAGGTCCGGATTGGTTTATCAGATTTGTTTTAGGTGATGGTGAGGAAGGTACCATAGCTACAAATAAAGGCTGGGGAGTGGCACTTCCGACAGAGGCTACATTTTGGGGCGGAACATTTATTGCTGCCGCCACCGGAACTGATAATAAAACTTTGGTTGCAGATATATTCAGAAAACTTACTACAGATTCCGATATAATGATGAGTATGGCTGTTAATGATAATGAAATAGTTAATAATGATGCTGTTTTGGATAACCTGGCCAGTGATGATAGATTTAAATATGAGTGTTTAGGGAATGTGAACCCTATGGATACTTATAGAAATGCGGCTTACGCTATAGACATAGTTAATATTCCAGACCCACATAACCTTGCAGATTTATATCAGGAATGTATGAGGGATTATATAATGGGTTACGTTGATACTTATGAGGAAGCCTATAATCGTTTCTATGATATAGCAAATGAAAGGCTGAATCCTCCAACCACGGTAACTCCAACGAATCCTGTTACACCACCGGCTCCGGTAACTCCTTCAGATCAGAAGTCTGCTGTTACCCCAGCAGCCCCTACCCCTGCATCTACTCCTACTCCGGCTGTTTCAAATGAACCAAAGGCTGGCGACAATATAGTAGTTGCAAATGTAAAATACGAGATTAAAAATGGTGCCGCAGCAAAGTATTCAGCACCCGTGAATAAAAAAATCAAAAAGGCAACTATACCTGCAACAATCCAATATGAAGGAAAAACCTATAAGGTTACTGAGGTAAGCGACTCCGCATTAAAGGGATGTAAAAACCTTACAGAAGTTACTATATCTAAAAATGTTGAAAAGATAGGAAAAAATGCATTAAAGGGTTGTGGTAAAGTTAAAACAGTTAACATCAAGTCTACAGTATTAAAATCTGTAGGAAAGAATGCATTTGGAGGAATCAATAAGAAGGCAGTCTTTAAGGTTTCTAAGAAAAACTTTAAGAAAATCAAGAAGATGCTTAATGCCAAGACCGGATTTAAGAAAACAATGAAAATAAAGAAAAACTAAATTTAAGGGTGCCTGTCACCGTTACAAAAGTGTTACAACATGTAACACTTTTGTAATGGTGACAGGCACCTTTTTAAACTGCTGTGGAAAGTCCGTTTTCCTCGGCGTATTTACAAAGGGCATCGAAGGTTTCAACGCTGAGATCATGCTCAATCTTGCAGGCGTCCTCGGCGGCAACCTCACTATCTACTCCCAATGCAACGAAAATACTGGTCAATACTTTATGACGCTTATATATTTTTGCTGCAATCTCCATACCGGATTCTGTAAGGGAAATCATACCATCTTCATTAAATGAAATATAACCATTCTCGCGAAGACGCTTGGTTGCATAGCTTACGCTTGGCTTAGAAACACAAAGCTGATTCGCCACATCTATAGAACGAACATAACCTTTCTTTTCTTTTATCATTAGTATAGCTTCCAGATAATCTTCTGCAGACTGGCGGATTTCCATTGCCAATTTTGTTCCCTCCCCGTTGGATAAAAAATAATAACTTTCGTTAACTTTTTAAGAGTATCATTAACAAAGGTTAACATATATTAACCCTTATTTCAAGTGTTTTTCACTATAAGTTAAAAAAATATAAAGAAAAATAAACATATATAAAAAAGAATAATGATATTTAAAAAAAGATATTGACATTTATCTAATATTATATTATTTTAAGTAACGTTAAAGGAGCTTAACTTATATATAAGGAGATATATTTATGAATTTAAATGATGCAGAATTAGGTAAAGAATATGTGATAGCTGACGTTCAGACTGAGGGCGATGAAGAAATGAAAAGCTTTCTGTTTTCTCTGGGATGTTATAGCGGCGAAAGAATTACGGTGGTTGATAAGAAAAGGAATCTTGTGGTTTCCATTAAGGATGCAAGATACAACATAGACCGTGAACTTGCAGCGGCGATCATCATTAATAAATAAAAACATAGTAACAAATTAGGAGGAGTTGTCATGAGAATTGCGTTAACAGGTAATCCAAATAGTGGAAAGACCACTATGTATAACGCGCTTACCGGCCGAAATGAAAAAATCGGTAACTGGGCCGGAGTTACCGTGGATAAGAAGGAAAGTCCAATTAAGAAAGCGTACAATGAAACAGGAAAGGAGCTGGTGGCTGTAGATCTTCCGGGAGCATATTCCATGTCTCCATTTACATCGGAAGAAAGCATTACAAGCAGCTATGTTAAGCATGAGAATCCGGATGCTATCATTAACATTGTAGACGCTACAAATCTTAGCAGAAGCCTTTTCTTCACCACGCAGCTTCTCGAGCTGGGGGTTCCTGTGGTAGTGGCCCTCAACAAAAGTGATGTAAATGATAAAAAGGGAAATAAGATTGACGCTGACAAGCTTTCTGAAAAGCTGGGCTGCCCTGTAGTCAGAACTGTATCAACCTCAGACGAGGGTATCAAGGAAGCCGTTATGGCTGCTGCTGAGCTTGAGGGACAGAGTCAGAAGGCGCCTTATCATCAGGGAGATATAGACCTTACAGATAAGGATGAGGTTGAAAAGGCAGATAGAAAACGTTTCGACTATGTAAATGACATTGTAAAGGAGGTTGAAGTAAGAAAGACCTTTACAAAGGATAAAAACATAGGCGACAAGATAGATAAGATAGTAACGAACCCAATACTGGGTCTGATCATATTCGGTGGAATCATGTGGCTTGTATTCTATGTATCACAGACAACTGTAGGTACATGGGTTGCTGATATTCTGGCAGGCTGGATTGAAACATTCCAGGGCTGGGTAGGAGATAAGATGTCAGATGCTAATCCTCTGCTATATGCGCTTCTGGTAGACGGTATCATAGGCGGTGTTGGAGCAGTTGTTGGATTCCTGCCACTGGTTATGGTTATGTATTTCCTCATTGCTCTTCTTGAGGATTGCGGATACATGTCCAGAGCAACCGTAGTACTGGATCCAATCTTCAAGAGAGTTGGTCTTTCCGGAAAATCTGTTATCCCTATGATTATAGGAACCGGATGCGGTATCCCGGCTATCATGGCCTGCAGAACCATTCGTAACGAAAGAGAAAAGAGAGCAACAGCAATGCTGGCAACCTTTATGCCATGCGGAGCCAAGCTTCCGGTTATAGCACTTTTTGCAGGAGCATTCTTCCCTGATTCCAAATGGGTAAGCTGGGTTGCATACATGGGTGGTATAGCTCTGGTACTTCTCGGAGCACTTCTCATAAAGGCCATCACTGCAGCAAAATTCAGAAAATCATTTTTCATTATCGAGCTTCCTGAGTATAAGGCACCAAGTCTTAAGTTTGCATTATTCTCAATGCTTGAAAGAGGTAAAGCATACATCATCAAGGCAGGAACCATTATACTTGTTTGTAACACTGCAGTTCAGATAATGCAGTCATTTAACTGGCATTTCCAGGCAGTAGAGGAAGGTGCCGAGAATACATCAATTCTTGCATCTATAGCAGGACCATTCGCATACCTGCTGATTCCTATAGTAGGTGTGGCAGCATGGCAGCTGGCTGCAGCAGCCATCACCGGCTTCATTGCAAAGGAAAATGTAGTTGGAACCATTGCAACTGTTTATGCCATCACAAACCTGGTAGATCCTGAGGAACTGGAGCTTGTTGGTGAAGGTAATGCAGTAGCTGTAGCAATGGGAATAACAAAGGTAGCTGCACTTGCATATCTCATGTTCAACCTCTATACACCACCTTGCTTTGCAGCGCTGGGAGCTATGAACTCAGAAATGAACAGCAAGAAATGGCTGTGGGGAGCTATAGGACTTCAGCTTGCCACAGGATACTCTGTAGGATTCTTCATTTATCAGATAGGAACACTTATAACCGAAGGCACACTTGGTGCAGGATTTATCGGAGGCCTTATAGCTGTAGCAGTATTCGCAACCGTCATCGTATGTATTATCAGAAGAAACAAAAAGGCAGTTGCAGCAGAGTACAAGCTTGCGTAGGGAGATTATAAAGATGCCATAGGGTGATTATGATATATATCCCTGACAATCCCTGTCAGGTTATATATAAGATAAACTCCTTTGATTTAAGAACAGTCATGGCTTTGCATGACTGTTCTTTTTTTGATAAAATAAATAGGAAAAACTAAATTTTCCTAATTAATCATTTTGATGGGAAGTTGTGGTCTTTTAGGATTTCGTCGATTTTGTCGGATTTTTCCTGATATGCAGTGTCGCTTTCCAGCTTTTTAAGAAAATCCCGGTGACAATGACCGGAGCAGGTGGGGGCATCGGGACAGCTTCCGCAGGTCCCGTGTTTATATAGATATATGGATGCGAGAACGACAGCTCCCGCAACTATTATAAGTGCAATTATAGTTGCTAAATTCATAGAATCACCTGTGTTAAATGCGTTTTACTGGTATTAGATGTATTTATTCTATTATCAGAGTAATGATTTGTCAAGGAGCATATAAAATGGATCGTGAAAAAACAGTTATAAAAACAAGTATTATAGGAATAGTGGCCAATATTCTGCTGGCGGCATTTAAAGCTGTGGTAGGTGTACTGGCAAGCTCTGTGGCAATTATCCTGGATGCGGTTAATAATCTGAGCGATGCTCTTTCTTCTATTATAACTATAGTGGGAGTGAAGCTGGCTTCTAAGGCGCCGGATAAGAAGCATCCTCTGGGACATGGCAGAGTCGAATATCTGACCACCATGGCCATTTCTGTCATTATTCTATATGCGGGTGTTACTTCCCTTATTGAATCCATCAAGAAGATCATCAGCCCTATGACGCCGGATTATAATACACCGGGCCTCATCATCATAGCTGTTGCGGTGGTGGTGAAGATTGTTCTTGGTACCTATGTAAAGGGCGTGGGCAAAAGGGTTAATTCTGATTCCCTGGTTGCCTCCGGAACGGACGCCCTGTTCGATTCCATTATATCTTCTGCAACTCTGGTGGCGGCATTTATATTCATAGGAACCGGCCTGAGTCTGGAAAGCTATCTGGGAGTAATAATATCTGCAATTATCATTAAATCCGGTCTGGATATGCTCCGTGAAACAGTCAGCGAAATACTGGGTGAGAGAGTTGATTCGGAAATTGCCATAAAGGTAAAAGAACTGATACTGTCATTTCCTGAGGTAAGTGGAGTATATGATCTGGTGCTTCATAATTATGGTCCTGACAGACTGATAGGTTCGGTTCATATCGCAGTACCTGAGGACATGACCGCAAGACAGCTGGATAAGCTGGAGAGGGATATCAGCGCTAAGGTTGGTAAGGAAACTGGGGTTATAATGACCGGTGTTTCTGTTTATTCAGTGAATACTACAAATGAAAAAGCCATGGAAATAGAAAAGACCGTAAAAGAAGTTGCTTCTAAATATAAGGAAGTTCTGCAGATACACGGATTCTATTTTGAAGAGGAAGAAAAGGTATACAGGTTTGATATTATAATTGATTATGATTTTAAAAACCGGCATGAAATATACCAGAAGGTGGTGGACGAGCTGAAGGAAATATATCCGGAGTACACGGTGGATGCCACCCTGGATGTGGATGTTTCTGAGTAGGTGGGAAGTTTAATTAAATGAAGCAAAGAGGCGGTTCTCTTGAGTCACAGGGAGAACCGTCTTTTTGCTTTATAGGAAACTTCGTTTCCTACAAAGCAAAAAACGCTCCGCTAAGGATGCGTCTCGGCGCGCAATGAAGATAGCTGCC
>CADBMW010000073.1 GCA_902795855.1 uncultured Lachnospiraceae bacterium | reverse complement strand
GTTGTATTGATGTTTATAGTAAATCTTGTGGTAATAACCAGAATGCTGAAATTCTCACCACTTAGATTCCTCAGGCATGATCTGAAAATTTCAAAGAAAAAGAAGGCCATAAGGCTGCCAAAATGGAATTTCCTGAACAGATTCCGCACAAGAATCCTGCTTCAGAATATACCAAATTACATAGTTCTTTTACTGGGAATTGGATTTGTCATGCTCATGATGGCCATGACTGTAGGCTTCCCGGACTCACTTAAAATCTATCAGAAAAATGTTACTGATATGATGTTTGCAAAATATCAGACCATTCTTAAGACGACGGAGGACGAAGATGAAAATCTTATCGAGACCTCTACCAGGTCTGCAGAAAAATTTGCCATGACATCTCTGGATTATGAGCATGAGGATCATAAAGAGACCATTTCCGTTTATGGAATAGAGCCGGACAGCAAGTATGTTAAAAACCTGCCGGATATGGAAGGAAATGAGGTATTTATATCAGAATCATTTGCCGAGAAATATGAACTGAAAGAGGGAGATACCTTTACCCTTGATGAGAAATATGAGCATGCAAGCTATGATCTGAAGGTGAAGGGAATATATGATTTTTCAGGAACGCTGGCCGTATTTTTACCTATAAATAATTACAGGGAAATCTTTGATGAGGATGTGGATTTCTTCAGCGGATTTATGGCGGATGAGGAAATAAAGGGAATTGACGACGAGTACATTGCCACAACAATTACCGAGGACGACGTGCTGAAAATATCCAGACAGCTGGATCATTCCATGGGCTCATACATGACATATTTCCAGTATGTATGCGTTATCCTTTCAGCAGTTCTGATCTATCTTCTTACGAAGATAATCATAGAGAAAAATGAAAATGCCATTTCCATGGTAAAGATTCTCGGATATGAGAACAAGGAAATCAGCTCGCTGTTCATGACCTCAACTACCCTTATGGTTATAGTTTCCTGCATTGTGGGAATAGTCGGTGGCTATTATGGAATGAACGCATTTTTCAAAATGTACCTTATGCGTATGGAAGGATGGTTCAGCTTCGTTATCACCCCGGTGGGCTTTGTGAAAATGTTCCTGTTTGGTTTTGTGGCATATCTGATCGTTATGTTCATTGATTACAGAAGAATCAAGAAGATTCCGATGGATGAAGCACTGAAGAATGTAGAGTAGATCTGGCTACTTCAGATTATCAAAAAGCAAATCACTTCATGGTATTCATACATCCAACAAATATAGGCAGGTTTGTCTTAGTATCCACGATTGCATATACAAATGGATGATCAAGACTGATCATCAGCTGAGGCTTTGGATTCTGGACACTGGTAACTTTATTTACGGCAATAGCCGTAACTGCCGCAGCCTTGGTGCCACTCTGGTCAACCTCTATATGTGTTTTATGAAGGACTTTGTCGAAATAATAATTTGTATCGCCGTCCTTCTTAAACATGTTGTAGAGGTTGGCTTTGTTTTTATCAAAGGCATCGGTGATGCCCATATTTTCAAGGGTGGATGTCATTTCCGTATCATAATCCAGCTTGAATTTAGGCAGCTTTATACGAACATCAAAATCATATTTCATATCTGAAAGTGCATTGTTGAAGGCCCCTTCATCGGTGGAAAGGGCAGCGATATAATCGGCAGGAGTTACACCCTCAGGCATCTCAATTCCCACAAATGCGTAGTCTCTGCCTTTGTAGTATTTTTTGAATCCCTTAGCACCATTAAGCTCGAAATAACCATCGACCTTAGAGTTCATCATGGTAACCTTTGAGGTGGAGCCATCGATATTATGGAATGTATACTTTTTCTGAATCTGGGCCTTGGTAAATGGTTCAGCCCATGAACCGTCAAATGCCACGGCGTTGATGAGATACATAACCTCGTCGCCCTGGAATCGGTCTACAATCTTCGGAATCATTCCCTTTGTATTATCAGAAACCCATTTATTCATATCTTTTACGGTGCTGTCGTCAAAAGGTGCCTTGTAGATTTCTGCATCATAATAAGATTTGCAGGTTTTCAGAAAATTTTTTTTCACCTTAACGTCTGAACGGTCAATGACCCAGATGGAATTGCCCACGTTCCACTTAACCTTCTTGTTGGACTCCATCTTTTTCATAAGCTTACACATTAAGCTGTTTGTATCCTGTGTGGAAATACCGCCGTAGAGACCATTTTCAATCTGGCTTCGGGTGGCACCCTTAGCACCATTTTCAGCTAGACCGAAGGCGAACATGACAGAGGTAGGAGAAATGAAAACATTTGCATTAGCATCATCATTTTTAATAGTCTCGTCCAGAAGCTTGAACGAAACTGTGGTAAGCTTCTTTGCCTGGGCAGCTTTCATTTTGGTGCCCTTGCTCTTGGATGACTTAATGGAGGCTGTGAGATTCTGAGTCTTAGAAGACTTTGCTGCAGCATTTCCTCCGAAGGAGCAGGTCAGCATTATAAACACTAATAATATGGAAATAAGTATTTTCTTATTCATTATAATTATCCTCCCGGCGGGTGAGTTTTATTCAAAAGCATTTGGCGTTACTATTCATTACAAATATGGTTGCGTATATTAGAAAATATAGCATATAATTAATTTGATTTCAAAAAAATCGAAAGGAGAAAAAGATGGAGAAAGTAGCAAAGTTTTTAAAGGAAGCAGGAACTTATTATCTTGCAACTGTAGATGGGGATCAGCCCAGAGTAAGGCCATTTGGAACTGTTAATATATTTGATGGAAAGCTTTATATTCAGACGGGAAAAGTAAAGGAAGTATCAAAGCAGCTTCATGCGAATCCAAAGGCTGAGATATGTGTATTTAGTAACGGAGTATGGCTCCGTGTTTCAGCAGAGTTTGTGGAGGATGACAGGAGAGAGGCAAGGGAGTCCATGCTGAATGCATATCCGGATCTCAGAAATATGTATTCAGAGGATGATGGAAATACTGAAGTATTCTATCTGAAAAATGCCACAGCAACCTTCAGTTCATTTACGGCAGCACCTGAAGTGATTACATTTTAATTGCAGAGGTTCAGAATAAGTAAAAAAAATGCTTGCATTTTTCGGCGCAGTTGTATATAATACATCTTGCGCTGAAAAAGCAGGTGCAATATTAATTGAATATAGGGGTATCGCCAAATGGTAAGGCAACGGACTCTGACTCCGTCATTTCAAGGTTCGAATCCTTGTACCCCTGCACTAAGACCTCGGTAGATTACCGAGGTTTTTTTCTTGCCGTGGCTATATTCTCGATGTACAACATGGTCATGCGGAGGACATAACAGTTGTGAATCAAAGATAAAATAGATGATAGGATTTTTCGTGGTGATTTTGCGGTCTCTTACATGCTATACTATAAGAAATGTATAGCGTGGAGATAAACTCAGTATTAAATACGAATTATTCCAATGTGAAGCCAGGAATCAATTAATTATTGGGGCGAATAAAACTGGAATTTGTGAAGCGTCGTGATTATGGAATTACATTTGTAAAAACATAAATAAATGTTATAATTGTGAAAAAGATATGTGAGAAGACCTTTTTTCAAGTGAAAAGGAGAAGATTTAATGAGTGTAGTAAAACCTTATTATTTAAATCAGGCAGGTTGGACATCTGATGATTATTATG
>CADBMW010000072.1 GCA_902795855.1 uncultured Lachnospiraceae bacterium | reverse complement strand
CGACACTCTCCGCGCGAGGCGCGTGCTGCCAAAGGCAGCTATCTTCATTGCGCGCCGAGACGCATCCTTAGCGGAGCTTTAGCATGCCTGCCTGCTGTGATTCCAATCAGCCTGAAGGTTTTTAAGGTAATTCCTGTCAGTTTTTGAAAGTGAGCCGGCTGCCACATTTAATATACGGTTTATCCACTCTGATGCAGTTATTCCATCATATATTACAGCGTCAAAACCATTTCTTTCTATTTCCTCTATAGCCTGCTGAATCTTATCCAGACTATCGACTGAACCAAGAGCTTTCTCAAGCTTACTTAAACTCTCCTCTGAATAAGCTATACCTTTAAGCAATGCTACATATCCAAGAGCCTTTTCAATTGGTACACTGTCTGCAACTCTAACTTCAATGTATTTCTTTACTCTAAAATGGAAAAATCCCATGGACATGAAATGCTCAATCAGCTTAGTTTTTCTGTCCTCATCAAGATCATCTCTGTAAATGATACTATTTGCCACCAGCTCTTCAGCACTCTGATGCCCCACACTGGTAGTCTCTCCATCATCGGTAAGAAGAATAAGTGGTGTGTGGTAGATAATCTCTGAGACCTTGTCGTATCCAAAATCTGAGTCCAGTGAATGTGGTAAAAATCCTGTTCTTTCCGGATCCAGATCGTCCCACTCCTGTATTCTGAGAAGATGCGGCTTTCCATCTGTTCCGGGAAGTGTTGAGAATTCGTCTGTTTTATTCTCCATAATAAGCATTAATAATGGGGATATTTTCTGAAGGGTTCTCAGCTTTCTTACCAAATCCTTTTCAGATTTATAATCAATTGAAACCTGGGCGGATGCAGAAGCACGCATCATGTACTTTCCGTACCTTCCACTCCTCTTAAAATAAGCATCCATATACTTATATCTCTTCTTTGGCGAAAGTGGAATATCATCAGGTGTTATCCTGCCAACCTCCACCAGTGGAAGGTTACCCTTAGTTTCAAAATGGTATCCCTTTTCTGCAAAAATAGGCTCCCAAAGCGCTCTGAATTCCCTGTAAATATTTTCAATGGTTTCCAGATCATTATATGGATTTATACTTATTTCAAACTGACATGCCGGCTCAAGACTTGTGGAATACTCTCCTGTATAATAACCAACCGGATAGCTGTCCATGAAGATTATCTCAGCACCTATGGATTTTCCAACCTGATTTATAAGGTTGGAAATCTCATGGAATTCCATTTGAACTCCTTCGTCATTAATTATGAAATGTTCTATCTCAAGTCCCAGATTCTGACCTTCTGTTTCTCCTGATTTTATATATGCAGATATGTCTTCTAAAAAACTCATAGCATAGTCCTCCTAATAGCTGCTATTCTACCCGACACTTTCAGTTCTGTATAATACCTATAATCAATAGATTGTTATAGGACACACCTATAAGATGTTTTTAACCAAAATGGTTAAATAATTCGTGATAAAAATAACCATAAACCCTGCATAAAGTGATATAATTATTATAATCGAATTCTCAGCACATCGAATGAAGGATGAAAATGGATTTGCTCCAAGCACCACAAAGAGCAGCAAGTATGCATATCTTGTTTCTCCATCAGGCTATATTGTGGATATTTGCGAGCATATAAAGAAAAAATAGAATTTTCATAAATAAGGAGGTTAGGGGTATGATCATAGATCAGGTAGCATTTGACCAGATAGCAATTACACTTGCAAAAGACTTTGATAGCATGTACTACGTGGATATTGAATCTGACTGTTTTATTGAATTCTTTCATTCACAAATGCTAAACGAACTAAACCTTCCGGAACAGGGAACCGATTTCTTTGCGTTTTTATCTGAACAGGCAAAAAATATCGTTCATCCGGATGATCTGGAATACATATTGCAGCTTATAGATAAGCCTTCTCTTTTAAAAAAGCTTTCAGAAAATAATTCAAGCATCGCCGTGTGCAGATTTATTTTAGATGGCAAGATTACGCACATTTGTCATATAAGCATTCTGTGCGAAGATAAAAAACACGTTTTAGGCTGTATCAAAAACATAGAGGCTGAATACCGTGAGCAGGAACATCAGCAGCAGATTATAAAATCTGCAGAACGTCTGGCAAGACTTGATGAACTAACCGGAATCAAAAACAAAAACGCATATACTGAACATGTTAAGATAATAGAAAACATGATCAGCATAAGTAATCCTGACTATGAATTTGGTATCGTAATGTGCGACATAAATGATATGAAGCAGATAAATGATACGCGAGGTCACAGTTTCGGCGATGAAGCCATACAAAGTGCCTGCCGTATGATATGTGATGTATATAAAACCAGCGAGATATACAGAATCGGCGGCGATGAATTTGTTGTTATTCTTACCGGCACTGAATATGAGAATCGTGATAATCTCCTTAAAACGCTTAAGGAAAAGTCTGAATCAAATAATCGTACTCGTTCAGGTCCGGTACTCTCATGTGGAATGGCCGTTTATGATTCTGCAATTGATAAAAAGTATAATGATGTCTTCGAACATGCAGATGCCTTAATGTACGAAAACAAAAATGAACTTAAATTTGAAAGTCATACAGCAAACATCGTCAGGGCTGCAAACCCAAATGAAGCCATTCCTGAGGATAGAAGATGTATACTGGACAGCTTATTTGGCGCTTTATATACCACAGCCGGCGATGGCTACTTATTCCTTACCGACCTTAGATACAATTTTTCCAGATGGTCACTTTCATTAATAAACGATTTTGGCCTTCAATCTGAATATATGTATCATGTAGAAAAAATCTGGGAGAAATGCATTCACCCGGACGATGTAAGCAGATATAAGGAAGCTATAGATGCTGTATTGCATGGAAATTCAATACTGTACTCCATCTGCTATCGTGCAAGAAAAGCAGACGGCAGCTACGTGATACTGAAACCAAGAGGCTTTGTATTAAACGATAATGACGGAAAACCAGATTATTTCGGTGGAATAATCATACCACAGTAAATGAGCTAATAGGGACGGTTCTTTTTGAGTCAAAAAGAACCGTCCTTTTAACTCTAAATATGCTATAATACTTACTATGAGGTTAAAAACTATAGCAGGAGGTTATATTTATGGATTATCAGTCATGGATTGAGGGTATAAATGGCTTGGCCAGCTTATATTCCTTTGATATTGAGGATGATGGCAGCTTTAGCGAGATTCGCCTTATGGCAGTTAATAAACAAAACGTGGGCATGCTTCAAATGAATCCCAATGCTCCGGAGTTTTATCCCGGAATCCCATATAGGAATTACTGGATGGATTTGAACTTTGAAAGCTTTGTTTATAAATGTGCATCCACAAGTCAGCCACTATATTCCTATGTAAATGCCCGTGGAGTCTGGCTGAAGGGATTTTATCTTCCTATTGCCGGAATATTTGACACAGATAATTCCATGGATGATTCTAAAGATACCAATACAGTCTACTGTCTGTATATTATTTCCTATTCTGATAAAGTGGAAACAGATTCCATGACTCAGAAATCCAGTGAAGTTGCAACTGCAATAATG
>CADBMW010000071.1 GCA_902795855.1 uncultured Lachnospiraceae bacterium | reverse complement strand
GAGTATAACGAATCGGCATACAGAGCTGCAGAGACAGCATTAAACGAGCTTCTGCCGGATGAGATAGATGATTATCTGGCTATGGGAAATGAAAGACTCAGTACTATAAGAGATGCAATTGAAAATAATACTCTGGATCAGGTAGATCCGGAGCCTACACCGGAGGAAATAGCATATACCAATTCATACTATACCTCCAAGGAATATATAAGACAGCTTTGTGATCTTCAAAAAATGTCAGTGATTTATGTCATAGTTCCAGATGTGGATTATGAACACTATACCTGTGTATA
Organism: uncultured Lachnospiraceae bacterium; assembly: GCA_902795855.1. Classification (GTDB taxonomy): domain Bacteria; phylum Bacillota; class Clostridia; order Lachnospirales; family Lachnospiraceae; genus Eubacterium_Q. The sequence goes on along the minus strand of CADBMW010000071.1, from coordinate 14,982 downwards.
TAACTGTCTGAATTCCTCCAGCACTTACACTCCATGGGAGATTGGTAAAGTAGTGGAAACATCGGCAGAGGATTATAAGGTGGCATATGCAAACCTGATGGAAAACCGGGCTATGAAGCAGACAGTGGTGAGGATAGAGAATCTGAAAGAAGGACGCCCTCACATAACGTCTCTTATCCCTGTCAGGGATTCTTCGGGAAAGGTTATAGCAATTCTCTGTGCCCAAAGATATGTGGAGGAGCTGGTGGAGTACCGCAGGCTGTATCTTCAGGGAGTTGGAGCTATTACAGTTATAGCTATTATAATAATGGTTGTTCTTATTTCCGGTTTCCTGAAGAAGGAGCTGGTAGGTCCTTTGGAAAATGCGGCAGATGAAGCTATCAGATTCTCACGTGAGAATATAATGAAAGAAGATGTTCCTGATGTCAGGGGAAAGAGCAGAGTAAAAGAAATACATCTTCTGGCAGATGCCTTGGAAAAGCTGGAACAGGATACAGTTAAAAATATAGATAATATAACAAAGATAACCAAGGAAACTGAAAGAATCGGAACGGAGATAGCATTGGCATCCCAGATTCAGATGGGGATGCTTCCGGATCGAACCCAGTTTATTACAGACAGATCAGAGTTTGATATATTTGCATCCATGAGACCGGCCAAAGAGGTTGGTGGAGATTTCTACGATTTCTTTATGATAGATGACCACCATGTAGCCATTCTTATAGCTGACGTGTCCGACAAGGGAGTAGGAGCTGCATTTTTCATGGCTATTTCAAAAACTCTTATAAAGTCCCGTGCCCGTATGGGTGGAACTGCAGCAGATATAATCCAGTATACAGATGAGCTTATTTCGGAAAAAAATGCAGCCGGAATGTTTGTAACTGTCTGGATGGGAATCATTGACCTTGAAAATGGACATGTGGATGCATGTAATGCAGGTCATGACTATCCGGCTATAATGAAACAGTCAGAGGACTTTGTCATAGAAAAAACACCTCATGGACCACCGGTGGCATTCATACCGGGAATGGCTCACGTGGGTTATGAATTTGATCTGAAGCCGGGGGAAAGAATATTCCTGTATACCGATGGATTAAATGAAGCTAAGGCAGCCGATGGAACAAGATTTGGAAATGACAGAATCCTAAAGGTGTTGAACGAGAACAAGACCAGTGACAACGAAAAGCTTCTATTTGAAATGAAGAAAGCGGTAAATACCTTTGTAGGTGATGAACCACAGTTTGATGATATGACTATGCTGGGATTCACTTATGATGGAATAAAGCATTAACAAAAAAGATTTTTGATTTGTTACGCTTTTGTTGCTCTTTATATAGTATTATCTTGTCAAAAGATAAAAAAAATAATGGTAATCAATTAAGGAGGTATAGCCATGCAGGATAGAAATAATGTATTTGATGTAAATCTTGAGGATGATGTTGACGATTATTTAAATGATGTGGATAACATAGCCAACCAGCAGAATCGTGAGAGAAGAAATTCTTTAAATGTAAATATAAATCAAAGAATGAATCTCAATAACATAGATAATAATGTTGTAAATAACAATAATATTGTTAATGATAATAATCAGATTAACAACAATGTTGATAATAACAATATAAATAATAACATTAACGTTGATAACAACAATATTAATAATAACGTTAATAATAACATTGATAATAACCAGATTAATAACATTGATAATAACCAGATTAATAACAATAATAATGACAATAATGACAATAATGAAGATAATCTGGATGAAAATCTTAATATCAACGAAATCCAGAATAATGATGAAGCTAATAAGAATAATGATATACAGCAGCAGGCTGAGCTTGACAGAAAGCGTAGAGAAGAAAGCATGCAGCTCGATCGTACCAAGTCTGAAGTTCAAAATATTGAAGAATTAAAAAAGAAAAAGCCTAAAAAGCTTACTGCTGAAGAGAAAGAAAAGCTTGCTGAGTCTAAGGGCTTCAAAAAGCAGGATGTAGAAGATACCTCCATTAGAGATAATGCAAAGAAGGTTCATTCCCTGAAGTATCTTCTGAAGACCCGTAAGGTTGACAAAGGAAGACCTAGATCATCAGCTGCATTCAGAGCAGTTCAGACAAACCTTGCACAGCTTGATGAATTCATGAAGTCGATAAAGGGAAGAACAAAGCTTACCGCTGCTGAGTATGAAATATATGAAAAGCTGTCACTTAATGTATGTACTTCCTGCCAAGCATATAAGAAACAGAAGCAGCTGGAATATAATAAGAGATTTGAAGAGGCGAAGGTTGATAAGAAGACCGGCAAGAAGAAGCTTGATATAAATGAGTACGAAGAACTTCGTTATAAATCAATAAATGAAGTTGAGGAAAGCATAAATGTTATGCGTCAGGATATGTTCAAGAGTCACCTTAAGGCTAAGGAAGAGGAAATCCAGGGCAAGATGAATGATAAGCTTAAGACTCTGGATCAGAACCTTGCATCTATGGTTGGTAATCCGGAATTTAATGACCAGGCTAAGCTTAAGTCTGCACTTCAGGATACTATATCTGAGGCGATTTATAATAATCAGAAGCTTCAGTCATTAAAGGGTGATTTTAAGCTTATGAAAAATGAATCCTTTGAATCTGCATCGAAGCGATTTGATAAAACTCTTGTTATGTCAGCAAGTGCAAAGCAGAATATCCTTGAAGAGAATGTTACTGAAAACCTGGTAAATGATGCCATGGAAAAAATCCAGTCTGGCAAAGGATTTACTGTAGAAGATATTAACAAGGGAATCAATAAAGAGATAAAGAATCAGGCTGAGCCAATCATTAATCAGAATAATCTGGATGCTAACAGACGTAAGTTCGACGGACTTGAACAGGCTAAGGAAAACGATATGGTATTAAATCCTAAGAATACTTTACAGAAGTAATAAACAGCGTGAAGCATATTCTATAAGATAAACTATAATTAAAAAGCGTTCCTATGAGCAGTGTTAATGAGGCGCACATCATATGCGATTCAGACACTGCTCCTATGCGTTTTTGTATGAACATAATGACAAGGAGTGAAGAATTATGGCACCAAAACCAGTACAAAATAATGATGAATTTGTTTCAAAACTCACAAATAAAGAAGCAAAACAGATCAGGGATATTTACTATTCTCAGAAAAATTTTGAAAACAAAATCTATTATTATCTGTTTCTGAAAGCCAGAAATACTTTGTATCAAAATGTTGATATGACTCAGATAGAGAGGGATTCCGTAAATCTTCCCAAGGATAGAAATCTTCCTGAGTTGGATGAAGAGCTGGAAAAGGAGCTTCAGAAAGATATTGCTGAGAATCTCAAGGCAGATGGTACAACTGAAGGAAAGTTCAGAGCCATGAAGGCTTTTTCTATCAGCAATGTACGCCTTATTATAGATCAGGCAAAGGAATATCTTCAGGTTTTAAATGACTTTCCTGAGAATGAACCTGACCGTGAATGGAAGGCTAAATATGTCACATCAAGAATACAGACAAAGTCTGCTCATCTTGCTCAGGCTCTTACAGACCTGAAAAGGGAACTGGTACTTAATTATCAGGAAGAAACTAATCCTGATGTCGGATTTCTTGATGAAGAAGATCTTAGAAACCTCAATCGTTCTGACAATTTGATGGAACAGGGAGTTGATAAGTTTACTGAAGAAGAAATAGAAAAGTATTTTTCAAAGGAAGATATCAAGCTCTTTAAACTTGGCAAAGCTATAGGAATGAATGATGTCAAGTTAGAGGACTATGCCAAGGAGCAGGGTAAAAAGCTGGGCGGTGGAGATCCGGTTAAGGAAAAAGAAGAACGTAAAAAGTGCGAACAGAGACTTGGAACCTGGCTTAATGATATGGGAAATCTTATTGTAAATGCCTATACTGAGAAGAACCGTGTCGAGGGCTTCAGAAATATAAGTATGGATCTTATGAAGCCGGAGCAATATCGTATAAGCGCAGATAAGTCCATGGATTTCTTCTTTAAAGATGAGGAGGCAAGCAGGAATACCTCCCTTCTTCGTGCAGTCATCGATGATCTGGAAAGCACAGACAAAGGAAAGAGAAGATGGTTTGAAGGAAAGTGGCATAGTGATAATTCAAAGCTTTACGACAACATGTTAAAGACTATGAAGAAGTATGAATATACCCTTTCTACAAACCAGGGTGGTAAGGCACACGATATCAGAAATGATCTGGAAAAGCTTTGTCTGCAATACATTAGTGGTAAGGAAACGGAAAGAAGCCACGAATGGGGAAAACAGCGTTTTGACGATGTCCTTATGGTAATGGCTGAAATTATGCCTGAGAAAGAATTTGAGAAGCAGATAGCAAAGATAAATACCATAAGAAAGGCTAAGCCCGGATCTAAAAAATTTATTGATGCTAAAAAGTACAGACACCATGCCATAAAAGACGAAGAGAATTATCTTGAGGGCGAAATATATAAAAAGTGGAGTGACAAGGGAAAGGAAATGGATGAGAAGAAACAGCAGAAGGCTGAGGAATCTTACCTGGATATCCCTGATCCATTGAATGAGAACGTAGCCAGCTTAGATGGCCTATATGGAAAAACCTTTAATAAAAAGGATAAGAGACTTGATAACATGTTTGGAGGTTACGCCGGAAGTGACAAAACAAAGCTCTTCAAGCCTATAACAGACGACTTTAAGGCTATAGGCCCTGCAGGAAACATGGAAAATGCCAAGCTTTCAGATAAGGATTTTGCTGCTATAGCATTTGCGGCAACCACTACTCCGGATGTGGCAGCAGAGGATAAAAGATATGTTGAGGCAACTCCGGCAGATAAGGCATTTTTCACCAGCAGAAAGTATACAACGGATATTGCCACAAACAGATCTACTTATTCAGTAAAGCCATATGCTGAGAATATCCAGAAGGGCCGTATGACTGCGGCTGAGGCAATGAAGGCCTATGAAAATGGATCAAAGATGCCTCTGGCTCATGTTCTTGCATCGGGACTTAAGACCATATCACATAACTTAAAGGGAATGAAAGCACTGGATCAGTGCACTCTGGCGGATGCAGAAATGGGCTGCAGAATGTTAAATATTCTGAGCAGAGATCCTGAGCTTTTCTATATCGCAGAACAGTCGGAAGGTCTTACAAGAAACGACCTCAGAAATGTGAAGACTATGTATCAGGGGGCTAACGTTATCATAAATGAGAAGAATGCCCTGAAGAGACTGAAAGAGGCTGAAAAAGGCAATGTAAAATTCTCCAAGGATGAGAAGGTAGATCTTCTTACAGATATCGTAATGAAAAAGATACTGGATGAAAGCATTGCCCAGAATAGAAGGAGCTGTGAGGCTAATCCAAAGTATCGTGAGGAAATGCTTCCAATAAATAAAAGATATAATGAAGAGGTAAGACCTATCGTAAATGAGCTTGCCCAGAATATCAGCGGACCTCAGTACTTCGAAAGAAAAGCCCAGCTTCTGAGTAAAAAGCAGGAGCTTGATGAGTTCAAGGATTATCACGAGACCTGTATCAGAGATAAATATGCTGAACAAAATAAGATGCTGGAAAGTCTTAAGGATCCAAAGCAGGTGAAGGATCTTAGAAAAAGCATTAAGGAATTTGTGACTTCAGCAGGACTTCAGAATATGTCTGTGGAGAAGCTGGAAAAGGAAATGCAGAGCAAAAACTTTGTAGGTAAAGTTTCGAAGATAATGGCGGAAAATCAGAATAAGCAGAAGAAGGCTGAAGAAAAGACAATGAGGAATCAGACCGGTAAAACTACTCCTGATAAAACCATGAAATCTCCGGGTATGTAATAAATAAAAAAATATTTTTAAATGTTACGCTTTTGTTGCGCTCTATATAGTATCATACATTTTGTAAAGTCAAATAATGATTTTTTCTTACTGTTTTTATTATAAAAAAGGTGAAAGAAAAAAATCGTAAGTGTTATAATAATGAATAGATGATAAAACAGTAAAACAGTGGGTTTAAAGTATAAAGTGAGGTAAAAAACTATGCCAAAGAAAGAAAAAACAAAATCATTAATGGATCAGATGGATGAGACTATCATGAACCTTGAGGACAGAATAGGTGAGTTGAAACACAAGCTCAGCAGATTTCAGGGGGATGAAGGCTCCAGTAATGAGGAGAATGCTCAGACAATCGAAGCTCTGAACAGAGAAATCACTACAACTGAAAAGCAGCTGGATTATTGTAAAACAGCTAAGCTGGAGTTTGAAGAACAGCTGAATAAAGACGAAAAGGAAGAAGAAAATCGTAAGATAGAGAGTGCTTTGAAGATGGCCATAATAGTTGGTGCCATCCGTGAAAACCTTCGTTTATGTTATGAGCGTGACAGAAGATTTGAAAAAAAGCTTGAGCTTAACTTGAGACAGAAAGCTGAGCGGGAAACCATGAAGGTCATGGAAGAGGAAAACTTCAGATTCTTTACTATGGATATGCTGGATGAGGTAATGAACAATAAGGAATTTGCCCGTATGGCAGAGGAAGATCCAAATGCTATAGAACATGAAGAAATAAACCTCAAGGATGAATATGAAGCTGCTATTGAGCAGAGTCTTAGAATGGCCGGTATGGAGCTTGGACACAGCTTCGAAGAGAATGAAAAGAAGTTCCAGAAATTCCAGAATGAGAATAATGGTTATTCAAGAGGTCTTTACAACCTGAAAAACAGTCCTTACAAGGAGGATTATCTCAAGCTTGGTTCAAAAGAAGACCAGAAGCTGATGAAAGAGATAATGGATGAAATCAATGAGCTTCAGAAAATCACCCTGGCTCTTCAGGAAGAATTTGTATCCGGCGAAAGCAATTTCTTTAACGGAAACGGATTTACCAAGAAGCTTGTAGATCGTGAGTTCGCTCTGGTAGATAAAATAGAAAAATTCAAGAAATCAATCTGGGATGACAGAATGATGAAGGGTAATGATAACTACGATAACGTAGGTCTCTATACCATACTTGAGTTTATGAGAACTCCTATTCAGAAACAGGCCGAAAAGGACCGCGTCCTTCAGAAGACCAATGAACATCGCAAGAAAAGCGAGATGTGGACAGTATATAAGAGATTACCAAAGAATGCCCGTCCTGATATTAAACAGGTTTCAGAAATGGCTGAAATTGAGGCTAAGGCATGGCTTAAGATGCAGAGAATGAACAAGGAAGGTATGAAGAAGGGTGGAATTTACCTGGATACAAGTACCTGGGCATCTGAAAAGGTTAAAAATGTATATGATGCGTGCACAAGTGAGAAACGTATATCTTCAGCAGATAAGGAAAAAATCAGAGATGCCATGGCAGCCCTTGTGCTTCATCAGATTCTGGATGATGAATTATCCAGAGAACAGGATCATAAAAAGAGACCATTTTATGATAGATACATAACAAAGAACTGCAAGGAAAGCTTTGATGAGCTGACAAGTGAGATAGCAAATTCAGACGAGTTTAAGAAAGTATTTAAGGCATATACCTCAGGAGGAGATTTTAAAGAAAAATGTCTTAAAGTACTTGCATATGATAAAGAGCGTACGATGGCTAATGAATTTAAAAATCTACTTAAAGGCAGAGAAAAGGAAATAAAGCGTGGAAGAAAGAAAGAGGAAGATCTTCCTAGGAAGGTTGCACCGGTATTAACTCCACAGAATTAGTATTTATTCAGGGGAAAGAATAATGAAACAATATGCTGAATTAAAATCATATAATAAAATCGCTCAGCAGGGGGCTGAGCTTCAGCAGCAGCTTCTTCAGATCAATAATGAAAAGGCAGAGCAGGCGGGAAAAGCCATAGCGAATCTGAATAAAATCAGCGAGGCCCTGACAGCTTTATATACAAAGGATCAGCTTGGAGAATATCCTGTTTTTGATCAGGAGGATATGGATGATCTTAAAGCTCTTTATGAAGAAGCTTTAAAGGATATGGATGATGCCACAGCTGAATTCGGTGATGGGGCAAATCAGAAGATAGAGGAGATAAAGGCGAACCTTAATGCAGATTTAGCGGTTTTCAATTCTATCAAGCTTAATGATAATCTCTCACTTCCTGCTCATGTATTTAAGAGAACAGGTATATGTAAGGAAACTGAGACTAAGCCGGAAAATGCAAATAAAAGGCCACGTTTCTTTGAGTATTCAAAACTCTATCTTAATTCAGAAATGACAGCTGAGGATGTAGCCCAGAAGTATAACAGCCTTACTCAGGAACAGCTTACTATAGAGTATGATCAGGCTATAGAGAATCAGAATGCAAATCCTCAGCCTGATCAGGAAAATGATATCCAGCTTGGTGAGATAAAGCATGATAATGACCAGACTTATTATCTGGAAGTTAACATACCGGATCAGAATAACAGAAAGAATTTTGCAGGTAGTAAGAGTTCCAGAAATGCTGATAAAACCAGAGCAGTTAATACCTATAGGGCGCAGACTGCCATTGAAGATAAAATGATGGTGCGCCATTATTATAATGCGAGAATTACAACTCAGGAGCATAGATTAACTGTTGATATTCCTGATAATCTGGGCGAAATGGTTGTGGAGGGACAGTACTCCGAGAATCAGTTAAAGGCTATTCAGACTGCAGCTCAGAAGAATATCGATAAAGCCATTAAAAGGCGTGCCCAGCTGGGAATGAATAAAACTCCTCATGCCAGCCCGGAAGAGGAAGCTGCCGGCGAAGAGCTGAATACAATGCTGTACAATGATCTTACAGGAAACTGCACCCGTGAGGAATTCAGAAAAGCTTTTAAATCTTTTTCTCTTGTAAGCTGTTACATGTCGGAAAAGTTTTATGAATTATATACAGAAAACCTGAAACTCCTGGCTCCAAATGAGCCTTACAGACAGGAAAAGGCTATGTATATTACTCTCAAAAGAGAGAATACATATACTTACTTAAATGGTCAGATTAATAATTTCCACAGTGATTTTGTTACAGACCTGTCAACCTGTGTTCAGGATGATAAGTATGGTATAGGTCAGAAAATATTTGCAAATCTTCATTTCAACAAGCTCATGACCTTTGATGTATATCTGAAGAACATGGGAATCAGCGATCATGAAAAGAAGCTTTATCTTGAAGATGAAGGCTTAGACCGTAATGCAAATGTATTTGATACATTTAAACAGAAATTACAAAACGAATTACTGCAGCAGAATGCTGCCCAGAACAATAATCCGGATCCAAATGTTGCCCAGAACCAGAATAATGTACAACTTCCTGAGGTTTCGGATCAGGATGTTATAGCAAAAATTAAAAATGATTATATTAAGAGATTCGTAACCAGTGTTGTTAATGAGGCAATCTATAATCCGAGTACTTATTTCAAGGATTATTATTCGGAAAACATGACCATCGCTCATTATATGGATATTCTCAGCTATAATGAAGCAGAGAAGGCTAACTTCCTGAATGAGTATGGATGTACTGCAGATGATAAGGTAAAAACTGTATTCCAGAACCGGATGAATGCAGATGAGCCATGGAAGGCTAAAAGAAAACAGCTGAAGTTAGATTCCGGAAAGAATGAGCAGGAGGCTGTTCTCTTAACAGATAAGGATCTGGAATTTTATATTGATGATATAATAAAGCAGGAATCCGACAGATTTAACTTTGTCAGATATGTAAAAAAGGCTACACTTCCGATAGACAATTTTCTTGATACTATAGGATATAATGCTCAGGAAAAAACAGCATTCTATAATAAACATCACATCCAGGCAGACACCACTGTAAAGGATGCTATGAAGTCCATAAACAGTCAGCCGGGACATCCTCAGCTTACAGATAAAGAGGCTTATGAGGCTGCTCAGAAGTTTATGGATGACGAAATAGAGAGGCTTCATGCAAGAGGAAGAGGCCCTAAGGTAAGATCCGGCATCATGGCAGATGTCAAGAATGATTATATAGAAAAACTGGAGCTTCAGAGTGATAAAGAACATTTCCGGCTTGGAAACAAAATTGCTGATGCTGTTGATGTTGATATTCGTGAAGAGGATGCTGCAAAATCAGAAAAGTATGCTCATCTTTGGAACTGGAAAAACAGTACAGGCGATGTAATCATTCGTGATAAAGAAATAGAAGATAATGAAAATGCGTTTCAGTTCTATTCGGGTAAGGTTTTCAGTAGTGAAAGCATGAATATCCATAATAGTGAAAAGCTTTTAAAATATCATGACAGTACCATTGCTACGGACACCACATTCCTGAGAGGTGCAATCTCAGTTCTTGAAGAAACAAAGCAGGGACATGGATTCAGACACTCAGAGAATTCAACTAAGTACAATAACATGCTTAGTGCTCTTAAAACATATGAGAGAAAGATGTCCGCCTGTGATACGGATGGAATAGAGGCTGCAAAGAACAATCTTATCGAACAGTGTAAGAATTATGTTTCAGGAAGAGAAGGCGTAAGAAGGAGAGACTTTGGTAATACAAGATTTGAAGTTGTTTCAACTCTTCTATATCAGCTTATGCCAAGAAATGAATTCCAGCAGTGGATGGATAATGTAAATCTCTCCCGTGAGGAAGACCCTCTTACATTTGAGATTTGTTCCATAAGGACTGACAGATACATCTCTGATCAGCGTGAACAGGATGACGTAGTACAGAATCAGTGTAAACAGAACAGAATAAATATTCCTTCAGATTATATCCCTAATCTTTATGCCGTTGAGTCCCTCTATGGCATGAAGCCGGAGTATAATGCATATACAACGAATTTTAAACAGGAAGACTTTCAGAATGTATTCACTGCAATTCCTGATGAAGAAATACCGGTACCTGTAGGACCTACCTACAAGAAAGATAAGCTTCCGGATAAAGACTTCGTAGCAATAGCCTATGCCGGAGCCCTTACACCGGATATTGCAAAGCTGGATCCAAGACTTCCGGAGTATCTGGATAGAAAAACACTTTATACAGGAAAGGATTATACATCCAATCTGTTCATGAGACCAATGCCTGAAAGTTGTACAGAGTACAAGCAGTGTATCCAGGGCGGAAGAAATGCTGCCAGACTGGCTCTCAATGAATATTCAGCCGGAGACAAGATGCCTCTTGCTGCCATACTTGCTGCAGGAATCAGACATATAGCAGCTCAGGCAAGAAACCGCGATACCATAGATGATTCATTTATTGTAAATGGTGAGATGGGCCGTCGTATGGTTGATATGCTGAACAGAGATAAAGAGCTTATGAAGCTGGCTAATCTGGGTGGAACGGAAAAGCTGAAGAATGATATAGCGCTTATTTCAGGTATTGCAAATGTTGCAAATATTCATATTAAGTGCCAGGCGGCTAAAAAGAGTCTGAACACCTGGTCAAAGAAGACTGAGGATCAGCAGAGAGCTCTTACAACAGATATGAAGAGAGAGCTTATAACTGATATCATTTTCGAGAAGCTTATAAATGAAAGCATAACCAAAAAGAATCATAAGAGATATGAAGGTACCAGATATAAGACAAAGGTAGGGAAGGCCAAGAGCGATTATGATAAAGCCTGGGCCGAGCTTTCGGCAAAGAATGATTCCGGTCAGATTTCTGATGAAGATTTTGAAAAAGAAATGCAGAAGTTGGATGATAGGCTTGGAATAGAGAAGGCTATCGCATCAGATACCAACCGTGGCGAGACTATTCTTACAGATCTTTACAATGTCAAGTATGCTGAGGCACTTCGAGAAAATGTAAAGAAGCTTGTGAAGGATTCGGGACTTGCAAAGAAATCACCAAGGGAAATCATGAATGAACTAAACAGCCAGAAGATTCTTGGAAAGATTGCAACTCTTGCCGCAAAGACAAATGAAAAGAGAGATGAGGAAGCGGCTAAAAGAGTTCAGAAGTCAAGAGAAAATGCTAACGCAATGGGAAGATAATCAAAGAGGAGGCAGAGAAAAAAACTCTGCCTTCTCTTTTTTGTTGCTCATTTGTTATATTTGGTATGTTAAGGTGTGTGGTAAATAAGGATAATGGAGGTACATGGAGATGCCTGAATTAACAAACCAACAGAAAATTGAAGAAGCTAAAAATATAGAAAAAATGAAGAGCACATATAATGCTCAGAGAAATCAGCTGGAGAGATTGGAATATCTGGTAAGGCTGCAGCAGTATAAGGAAGGCCTGTCGCTGCTAAAAATAGATTATTCTGATACCCACACAGAGCTGATGACTTCCTTAGGAAAAAGCAATGGATCATTTACAGATAATGAAGGTACTACATTAAATACATTGCTGGAAAAGTACGAGAATTCCTACAGCAGAGGATTGAAGGGATTAAAGGAACTTCTTATAGTTAATGCAGCCTACAGGGTGAAGCTGGCTCTTGAGATTGCAAAGGAAAGAGAAAAATATCTGCTTGCTTTTGATCAAAATGACCCTGATCGGGAGAAAAAAGCAGATTATCTGCTTGTTAATTCTGCTGAATCACAGTCAAAGATTCATCAGTATTTTGATGTAACAAATACTATAGCAGGTAACTTTGCCCCATTATCTTATCTTGTTAATGAACTGGGACTTAACAATAGAAATCGCGTCACATTTAAGGATATTGCTAATTCACTGGATATGGACGATGAGGAAAGAAAACAGTGGCTGAATGAGCTGAGTCAGAGAGAGGGAGGTCTGATAAAAGAGACCGATACCCTTTATATGCATCAGCTGAATAAGTTCAAGAACAGTGACAGGTGGGCGACAACACCCGTAAATCAAAGGGAAATTACAGTTGCCATTAACATGACAAAATTTTATGAGGACCTTGTTAATGAGAGGTATTTTAAACTGGGAGTTAAGAATGCCAAGGCCGGACTGACTAAGGAGCAGCGTGACAAGGTAGAAGCCTCATTTAAGTATATTGATAGAAATTTCGGAGTAAATCTGAATTATAATTTAGAGCATAAACCAGAGAAGGAGTCCCCTGCATTCCTGCAGTGGGTTCAGAATACAGGAAAAGCACAGGCCTCACAAAATGCTGAAAGATCATACAAAAAACATGTGAGGGAGAACTTTAAGACACTGGCCAAAAGCAGCGTGTGTCTTCTTGGTAATGATGCAGATTACGAAAAATTCCTGAAGCCTGCCAGCGTAAAGAATACGTCGGTAGAAGGCCTTATTGACTCCATGATGAGGACGGTAAACACAAGTAAGGTGAATTTCCAGAAAAATGATCTGGAGCCTTTTGAAGATCTGATGAAGACCATGATGATCTATCAGGGCTTTATAAACAGAGGGTATTATATATCTGCTTCAGAAAAACGAAGAGAGATTATAAAAAAGGCTGAGGCTTTTATAAGGTCTCATAAGGCAATGCCAAGAAATGCCAAGGAAAGAGAGAGATTTAAGCTTGCTATGACTGTCTATGCAGATAAGGCTGACCTGGTACAGCTGAAGGGACTCATAGATGAGGTAAAGAATTACAGGATAGAAAAGGGAGCTGCTGAGAATCAGCTTACTGATCTTAAGGCCCAGACATATATAAATCTGGCTGCTGATCTGAAGAAACAGGAAGTAAAGAATTATGAGATACTTGATAAGATAGAAAAAGAGCAGGATGGCGAGGCCAGACAAAAGCTGGTGGTGGATTTTATCAAGAATAATTATAAAAAGGTTGAGGGTGGCGAAAAGAAGCTTGATTACTACAATAAGCTGATCAATACCTATGCCAAGAATATGCACGTTGAAAAGATTAGTCCAAAGGAAACCGTAAACAGGCTCACTCGTATGAAGGATGAGCTGAAGGCGGTAGCGGGCAGATATGAAAAATATAGTGAAATCATGGAATATAATGATTTACGAACCAGATATACGGAGTATAATGGCCGTCGTTCCGGAGAACCCAGAGTTGTTGATGTTCAGGCGGGCATTAACAGGCTTACAGAAAATGAAGTATGGTATGGTACATTTGAGTATAGCAAAATTCTTAAGGATCTGAGAACACTGAATGAAAAGCTTCATGAAGCTGACAGATTATATAGAGAACAGGGGATATATCAGGGACATAAGCTCGCTCAGGAAGAAAGAGCACTTTTAGACAGAATGCAGAGATATAATGATACAAGAGAGGCGAGCATCGAACAAAGAAAGGAAAATCTTAAAAGAGAATATATGCGTAAGCATAATATAGATCAAATTACCAGTGAACACAAAAATGCCCTGGAGGAATTATACGAACAAAAGCTTGCTGTGGCTGAAGCAAGACTTTCTGCCATGACCTATGCTTACTGTGATCTTCTGGACAGATGGGAGAAGGTAGACAGATATGCTATAGATATAACAAAGGAAGAAAGAGAAAATCTGAGATTCCATGATCGTCATTATCAGGGGTGGCGAAATGTATGGAACGGAATAAGTAAAGATATATATACCCCTACAGAAAACCTGGAGAAAATGCTTAAATGCGAAGAAATGGATAGGGAAAAAGAACTCAGACTTGCAAAAAATACTAAGGATCCTATTAAGCTTTCAAAAAGAAAGGATGGAATCTTCAGCTCTGCAGTAAGATCCATGTATCTTGAAGGCCTTAGAGAACAGTATAGAGGTAATGAAGAGGGTCTTAAAAATGCATTGAAGAACAACCTTCTTAATCAGTATTCCGACTTTTACAGACAGATTGCTTCTTCTGAGGTTGGTCGTGATATGTATAAAAGAATAGATAAACTGATCAAAGAAAAACGACTGGATAACACAAATATTATGGAGATGAGAGATACATCCATAAGAACGCTGTATAACAACGCAGTTGAGAAGGCACGCCGCGACCATACACAGCGTGCTAAGGTAAATCAGATCAGGGAATTTGCAAAGAAGACCGGATGCAGACAGATTCAGCAGAATAATCCTGCTCCTGCTGTTAATAACGTGGTGGCAATGTAAATGTGCTGAATAAATGACATTTGTGGTTATTTGTTGCTCTCTTGTTATGTTTTTTGTGATATACTGTTATCTGTAATAAAAAAAAGACACATTTTGAGACATTTTTC
>CADBMW010000070.1 GCA_902795855.1 uncultured Lachnospiraceae bacterium | reverse complement strand
TTTTCCTTTACTGTCAGTGTATTTTCCGGAGTAACTAAAATCTACAATTCCTTTTTGAACAAGGTATTGATCACTTCCATGCGTTACCAGTCCGGTATATGTAAGTTTACGCACTCCTTTTTTGATATAATACCACTTACTATCAGCAGGATTTTTAACTATATCTGTAATGAATTGTACTACTCCATCCTTTACAAAATAGTATTCACCCGCATGTGGTACAAATCCGGTATAATCAAGTTTACGTACTCCTTTTTTGATATAATACCACTTACTATTTGATGGATTCTTTACTTTATCTGTTATAAATTGTACTATTCCATCCTTTACAAAATAGTATTCACCTGCATGCAGTACAAAACCGGTATAATCAAGCTTACGTACTCCTTTTTTGATATAATACCACTTATCATTTGCCGGATTCTTTACTATATCTGTTATAAATTGTACTATTCCATCCTTTACAAAATAGTATTCATCGGCATACGGTACAAATCCGGTATAATCAAGCTTACGTACTCCCTTTTTGACATAATACCACTTATCATTTGCTGGATTCTTTGCTATACCTGTTATAAATTGTACTTCTCCATTTTTCACATAATAGTACTCGTCAGAATGTTGTACAAATCCAGTAAAATCCTTCTTAACCTTACCACTAACTATATAATAATATGTGCCACTGGCTTTGTCCTTGACAATACCCTTTTCAGCTGCAAATACACCATTCTTAAAGTAATATGTATTCCCATCCTTATATTCCACAAAACCTGTGAATGTAGGATCGAACTTACCATTCTTAAGCTTGTAAAGCTGTTCCTTGCCGTCAATAACGCCTCGCTTCATATCCGGTCCATCAAAGACATGTACTACACTATTCTGTACATACCACCAGCCTTCCTGTTCCTCGCCATCTACATATTCTTCAACTTCGCCGGTTGCTGCAACTATTTTGGCTACTACACTCTTTACAAAACCGCTGAACTTCGCAATAGTCTTCTGACCATGAACTTCACCATCTGCAAACATTCCATCTTCAAAATAAGCATAATATTCGTCAGAAGGTGCTACTGCTTCATCATCAGCTATAAGTCCTGTGTAGTTACCCTTATCGCCCGTGATTACAACATCATAATCAAATTCCTGACCGCCAAAACGAAGCGTTGCTTCATACTTTCCAACTGTCCAATCAGTCTCATCATTATCTGGCAGAGGCTTCTGATTTGTGTATACCATAATCGGGAATCCCCAATCTGCTGGAATAGTTGGATACGTATCTCTATAGTCATCAACTATACTTCTTGCAAGTGTCCAAGGGTCGTTATCAGTATTATATGTTTCCTTTCTTCCACCTTCATATGTTACCGTATATTCTTGTGGATTAGCGTTATAACCATTGAAGTTATTATCCTCTATCCACCACCATTTACTGTCTTCACGCGTCGGATCAGGATTCGGATCATAATATCCGTCTACGCCATCCGTATACTTGTCATCTACATTTCTATAAACTGTATTAACTTCAATGCTTTCAATTGGGTTATCAAGAACAACTACCTTGATTGTGTCTTTCTTTCCCGCTATGGCGAATTCTACAAAATGCTCACCTGTTCCCCAATTCGTCATACCATCGACAGGTTTCTGACCATCAAACATATCAATACGCACATCATCTTCAGGGATTCCTAAGCAGTTGGAAATTGCTGCTTTCATTTCTTCAAAACCACCTGAAATAACCTGTGGATTCCTGCCATCATTAAATATAAGTTTTACGCTCTGTGGCCAGAAGCCATAACGCTGCCATACAACATCCGGGTCTGAAGTCTGCTCATCCCAGTAACCTGTTTCAGTAAATGTATCTCCCTCCCAGATATAAATATCTTCTGATATTTCGATTCCTGAAAGCGGATTGCTCCTAATACTTACCTGGAATGGTGCTCTGAATCCACAGAAAACAAATTCACAATCATAAGTATTATTCACAGTCCAGTTAGATGACCATTCATGTGTTACTTCATCCTGTACAGGTTCCTGATGATCATCAGTCCAATCTTCGATATGATAATCTGCTATACCAGTTATACTACGGATTTTAGCTTCAACATTATCATAAAAATTCTCATCGTTACTATTATATTGTGTATTATCCGAAAGTGTTACAGTATATTTTTGAGGATGCGAATCATATCTTTGCCAAATAATCGGATTTCCATGTGAATCTTTCCAGTTACTGTCTTCATATGTTTCGCCTTCTAAACGAACAACATTCTCTACTGTAATATTTTTAATCGGATTTTCAATAATCTGAACATCATATGGTACCCAGTTACCACAAACAGAGAATTGGCATTCATATGTATTTTCAGCTTCCCATAAATTGTCCGGTCTTTGATCAGTATGCCATCCAAAATCTATATCTTCCTGATGTTCAATTCCAAGAATCTCCATAAGTGTATTTCTTACATCATCAGGGTTGCCTGATACACTGGTCTTTCCATCCTTTGTTTTATACCCATTGTCAAGTTCAATAGTCATATTTTCCGGCCATGGATCATAGAACTGGAACGGAGTATCAGTATGTCTGCGTTCACCTGAAACAGGATCATCATAATCATACTCATCTCTTGTATCCCCTTCGAACTTAACAAGCTTGTCAACCTGAATTGATTTAATAGGATTAGCCTTAATGAATACATCGTATTCCTTATCAAATCCAAGTATAGTACAGGTTGCCTTATATGCTTCAGATCTTGCTACCCATTTATTATCCGGTGTCTGATCAGTATGCCAGAAAAGATCTACATTATCAACTCCAAGCACAGCTCTAAGTTCATTCTGTACCTCACCCCAATTACCGGATATTGGTTCTTTGCCTTCTTCTTTAAATGTTATGGTAAGATGATTCGGGAATGGATCATATATACTGAATTGTGCCGGTATCCATTCACCAGTCTCAGGATCATCATATCCATCCTGTTCAAAAGTATCTTCACCTTCAAATTTATATACCGGATCAACCGTGATATCCTTTATAGGATTTCCTATGATATATACACCATATTCATCACTGGCACCAAGTATAGTAAATGTTGCCTTATAAGGTTCGTCGCTGACAGTCCATGTGGTTATGCCGTTTTCATCATATAAAGGATCTTCATCCCATCTGAATTCAATATCCCTTACACCAAGAACTCTTTTAAGTTCATCACGAACTTCATCAGGATTACCGGAAAGTGTATCCTTTCCAAATCTTTCTACATAAGCATCACTTATATTAACAGTTATCTTATCAGGCCAAGGATCATAGAAAGTTACATCCCGTTCCTCTTCTCTCTCTGTTTGCGGATTATAGTAACGTTCCCTATCAGTACGTGTATCGCCTTCAAGTTTTTTAATATCCTCAACCTCTATTGAAGCTATAGGATTTTCTATAACCTTAAGCTTATATTCTGCTTTAGAAGGTCCTAAATTAAATGTAATAGGATATCCTTCTTCATTTACATCAAATGGGCCTATCGGATCCGGTCCCTGGGTATTACCATCTATCCAGTCATTAACCTGTACTCCGTACTTATTCTGAACAAATTCTTTGATATCCCACCAGTCCTTTGTCATAGAAGGAGTATCATCATTAAATTCTACAGTAAGCTCATGAGGATATGTATCATATCCCTGCCAGATAATGCTGTCATCCCATTCTTTATGTCCATCTGGTAATTCAACATCATAACCACGCATCTCATCATAATCACCTGCATATCTTGTCATATCCGGCTGTGATAATGATTTAATCGGATTATTTATTACTTCAACCTGATATTTGCACTGTGTTGCAATAACTGTAAAATAAACATCATGAGGCCCATCAGTCCAAGGAGCTGTATTCGGTCCCTGCTGGCCATTATCATCTCCAAAGTTAATGGAATCTTTATCCACTCCAAGTTCAGCTGCAATTTTATCTCTTACAGCCCAAACATCAACACCTTTTTCTTCATCAGTTTTAAAGGTTTTTCCGCCATAATCACTTGTAAGTGTAACCTCTAGATAATTTGGCCAGGTTCTATAAACTTTATATGATCCATCGATTATATCCTGCTGCTTCTCATCATCCCAATGTGTGATATCACGTTCTTCAAGGTCTCCGCTTATAACCTTAAAGCCTTCAACATATACTGATTCAATAGGATATGCCTGAACATCAACATTATACTCAGCTGTTTTATTAAGAATATGGTATGTTACCGGATGCTTTCCTGCGCCCCAGGTAGTAACATTTTTATCACCCTCTTTTTCATAAGGCTGATCAACCTCATCCCACATACTGCGCCAGATTTCATCTCTATTTACATTAAGAGTATTTGCTAATCCATCACATACATCATTCGGATTACCTTCAAATTCTTGATTTCCATGCTCTTCATCAAGCTTTACATATATATTATCAGGCCAGGTTCCGTATCCGTCGTAATGATCTATGACAGTCCATTGTCCATCAACATCTCCCCATACTTCTCTGTCTTCTTCGAAATCGCCTTCCCATACTGTAAGATCATCTACTCTAACATCTGCTATAGGGATTTTCTGAACATTTACATTATAATCAACTGCTTTTCCAAGAGCATGGAACTGGCCAGGATGCTCACCTGTTCCCCAGGTTGTAACTCTTACTCCCTCTCTCTCTTCCCATGGCTGATCAATCTCTTCCCAAAACTCTAAATCATCCTCACTCACCTGGAAATAACTAGCAAGCTGGGCACGAACATCCTGTGGCTCTCCCTCAAATACATCGCTGTTATGAGCTTCATCCAGCTTAACATAAACATACTTCGGCCAGGTTCTGTATCCAGCATAATATTCTCCGGTAGGTCCTTGATCATTCCAGATTTCTCTGTCTTCATAATCGCCTTCCCAAAGTGAAAGATCATCAACCCTTAGCTCTGCAACAGGTGATTGAGGTTCAGGATCTCCCTGAGTAGCTACATTTTCACCCCCTTGATTATTATCCGGTCCGTCAGCGCGTACATCTACATGATACAGACCAAGAACCATAAAT
>CADBMW010000069.1 GCA_902795855.1 uncultured Lachnospiraceae bacterium | reverse complement strand
ATGGAAACTAAGGTAAAAATCTGCGGGCTGACCTGCGAAAAGGATGTGGAATATGTACTGGTGGCAAAGCCTGATTATGTGGGGATGGTTTGTTTCTTTTCCAAAAGTAAAAGAAATATATCCATTGAGAGAGCAAAGTCCCTTATAAAGCTTCTGAAGGCCTCAGATGAATCAATATCTGTATGCGCAGTTACAGTTTCTCCCGAAGCATGGCAGGTATGTGATATAATAGAGGCAGGCTTTGATCATATTCAGATTCATGGGGAGATGAAAAATGAGATATCCCAAATGGATTATCCTGCAGGCTTTACCATTATCAGAGCATTTAACAATGTGGATGAAATGACACTTAAGGAAATCGCTGCTTCTAAAGATAATAAGAATATAGGTTACTACCTTTTTGATGCGGCTGAGCCCGGAAGTGGAAAGCAGTTTGAATGGAGCAGCATACCCGGACCTGATGTGTTATGTAAACCATACTTTCTGGCGGGGGGACTTAATCCTGATAACGTGAAATATGCTGTGGAAAGCATTCATCCTTATGCTGTGGATGTAAGCTCCGGCGTTGAATGTGATGTACAGCCAACTCCTGAAGAGGTGCAGGGGGGAGCAAGCATGAAGGACCGGGACAAAATACTTGAATTTGTCGCAAATGCGCGGGGAAGGTGAGCACTGATTTTTTCAGCTGACGGATGAGGTGTAGGAAGTTTTTCTACATATTCAACATAAGAAAAATATGAGAAAAGAATGAGAAAAGAGGACGCGACATGATATATACGGAACTTACAAAAAAAGCCATGCAGGTGGCTTATAAGGCTCATCATGGACAAGTGGACAGGGAAGGTCTTCCATATATACATCATCCCATTCATCTGGCGGAGCAGATGAAAACCGAGGATACCTGCGTAGTAGCCCTTCTTCATGACGTATTGGAGGATACGGACATGACCCTGGAGGAGCTTGCAAATGAAGGCTTCACCGATGCCCAGCTGGAGGCTGTGAAGCTGATGACACATATTCCACCCAAGGGAAAACTGAGCGAGGAAGAGCTTTTACAGGACTATTTTAACTATGTAGCGGGACTTAAGGAAAATGATATAGCCAGGACGGTGAAAATAGCGGACCTGCTTCATAATAGTGATGAATCAAGGCTCAGTGAAATAAAGGAAATTGATATAAAGAGAAAAGCAAAATACAGGAAGGCGCTGGAAATGCTTTTGATGTAGAATAAATATATCATTTTTTACAGGAGGTAGTATTTATGAAGAAAATGATAACCATGATATTAGTCTTGGCCTTTGTTCTGACGACACTGGTGGGATGTGGAAAAGATAATTCCCAGGAAGAAGCCAAGACAGAGGCTGTGACACAGGGGGAAAGTCAGTCAGCATCTTCAGGGGATAGTAGTGATGCTGCAGATGTTTCATATAGCATTGATGAGAATTCCAAAGTTGGTGTTCTCAGTATGCTGAATATGTCTGAGGATTCTTATTCGCAGAAACGAAAGGGACTGGCAATCGGAAGCTATTATCTTTATCAGCAGGGACTATTAAAGTACACTGATGAAAACTATGTACCTGAAGAAAATACAACACTTCCAGTGCCGGAATATTACGACTCTCTGGATTCTATGATAATGTCACTTCAAAGCGGTGATCTAAAGTCAATTGAGCTGACTCAAAGTATTGCACAGTATGTGGTTTCCCGAAATAAAAATCTCCAGCTTACATATACCATAGATGCAGATGCTGCGGAGGGCTTTGATTCAGATGTTGTAGAACGTCTCAGTTATGGCTATGCTTTCCTTTTTAAGGAAGATAAGAGTGAGCTTTGTGAGGAATTTGATGTGGCCATTGATGAAATGGAAGCAGATGGAACTCTTGACAGCTTGAAAAAGGATTATATAAATGACATTATAGACGGAAAGGTTCCTGAAGCTGTTGATTTTGAAAAGACAGATGGGGATACGGTAAAGGTTGCTATAACAGGAAGTCTTCCTCCATTGGATTACGTTTCACCGGATGGTACGCCTGCCGGTTATAATACAGCTATTCTTGCAGAGATAGGTAAGCGTATCGGCAAAAATATCGAGCTTGTACAGGTGGATAGCATCGGTCGTGCAACAGCTTTATCATCAGGTGCCGTTGATGTTGCTTTCTGGACCCGTGGAAAGGCATCATCTAAACCAGGAGAAACAAATGAGGAACATGAAGCTTTTGTAAAAGAGCAGCAGAAGAATCAGACAGAAGAACAGACTAAACTGATGGAAAGCATGAAAGGTCCCGGCTCCTATGAGGATAGCAACCACCTTGATATGCCAGTGGGTACAATATGTACACGTCCATATTTCAGAGATCCTATAACAATAGTTGAAATAAAATAATAAAAAACAAGGGCCACTTCCAATTGGAAGCGGCCCTTGCTTTTGGTAATTCAATATTATAGTAACTGTTTTACTCGATAACATAAACATCTGCAGTTCTTCTTCCGAAGTTGATGGCGGTGTTATAGTCGGATACAAAAACATCTATAACATTTGATGCCATACCACCTCTGTCCTCGACTACATATTCACCGTATCCTTCGATGTAGATACGTGTTCCAAGTGGAAGAGAGTTGCAGGCTACTGTATGATTGCATGTAGGATATGCACCTGATGCACATGGATTTCCAGTAGCTATATAAGCTGTAAGTTCATAATTTCCAAGAAATGATTTAGATGGCTTGGATTCCTGGATTTTGTTATATTCTTCACTGATACGCTGCTGAGCTTCGATATCTTTCTTTGCATAGCTGTCAGCAACAGACTTTGCAATTTCGGTTCTTTTTAGATCTTTTCTAATCTGCATATTGAGGTTATCACTAAGGAGTCTTTGTACATCTGTATGAACCGCATCATATTCATTCATTGTCAGTACAGCTTCGGCATCTGCCCTTGTATTCAGGGTAGGGCATTCAAGAGCAAAGGCTGTAACAAATATTAATAGTGCAAAAATTGCACGCAGTCTCTTGTGTTTCATAATTTCTCCTTTCGCTTTCGCCTATAATGTTTTACATCAAATATTACGAAAATGCAACACTTTTGTAATATTTTGTAAAAACTGTTTACAAAAAAGAAATAAAAAAACACAATTTAGTAATAATTAACAATAAAAAAACTGTTAATTACAATATATAGGTGTTATAATCTCGTGTGAAACACATTATTTAGGAGTAATCAAGATGCGGTTTGTAAAAAATAACAAATTTAAAATAATATGTGCCTTGTTGGTTGTTCTTTTATGGATTTATATAATAGTTTTAATAAACCCTTTTCATATGGACGAAAATACGATTTTCAGGAAGGAACTTGCAAAGGGTGAAGTATTAAATGTAATAGATCCTATCAATTCCGAAACTGTTGTGGAGCAGACATTTACTGCAAAATACGATAATCTAAGCTCTCTTTCTCTGTGCTTTGATAATATGGGAGAGCAGAAATATGGAAAGGTTTTATTTAAGCTGCTTTCTTCATCCGGGACTGTTCTTGCTCAGGAAGATATAGATATGTCTACTCTTGAGGACAAGAAATACTATGCAGTTGTATTTGATAAAGTAGAAGAGTCTAAGAATAAGCAGTATAAGGCTCAACTTACATCGACTGTAAATGATAAAACCGGGGCAGTAAGTGTATGGTACTGTTCAAATGATGGAACTAATGTAAATGCGATGGTCAATGGCAATGACATAGGCGGTGTTCTTAAAATGCAGCTGGGCTACTATGATTTAAGCATTTTGGTCTTAAGAGTGATTGTCTGGCTTCTTGTTATTATTCTTTCTATAGTAGTTGTATTTAATATTTCAGCCTCCTATGAAAAGAATTTTCTCTTGATCGCAGGTCTGTTGGGATTCGTATTAGTTTTTATCAATCCATTTCCGCATGCCTTTGATGAAAGTACTCATTTTTTCAGAACTTTTATGATAAGTCAGGGAGATTTCCACGATATATGGTATCATGGACTGATAGGTGGAAATGTTTCAGACAATTTTAATGATTTTGTCTTCAATGAAGACCTTACTATTAAAAATGTGTATAAAAATCCCGAGAAATGGTTGACATCTTTCAGTAATGAAAGAGAGTTTATGAGTATGCCATATATGTCCTCCGTAATACCTGTAAATCATTCTTTCGCTGCAATACCAGTTTTTTTATGCCGGCTTCTTGGTCTTCCGGCTGTATTTGTAATTTTGTCAGGAAGAATATTTACATACTTGATATATACTATGTTTTGTTATTATGCGATAAAAAAAGTAAAGTATTATAAAAGCTTGTTTTTCATACTGGCTACACTTCCAACCTGTTTATGGCTTGCAGGTTCATTTTCCACTGATCCCTTTATCATTTCAGCTTCATTGCTCTTTTCATCTATCTGTCTGAGACATTTATTTGATAAGAAGCTTAAGATAACGGTAAAAGAAAAGGCGGCCCTTATCATTACTTCAATAATGATTCTTTCGGTTAAGTATCTGATATATCTGCCAGTTCTTCTTTTGATATTTATGATTCCAAAGGATAAGTTCAAAAAACGAGAGAGAGTACTTCTTTACGTTATTGGTACTGCATTAGTGGCTGTTTTTTTATTCTGGCAGATTTATCTTTTAAAACAATTTCCGTTCCAGGAGGACAGAAATGGGGATGTTAATGTATCGCGTCAGATAAGCTATGTTATGGGCAACTTATTTGCTGCGGCAAGAACATTTATGAGAAACTTTGGTGATAATATAATTAATTATATTACGGCAGTTTCGGTATTTAGTTCCCTGCATTCTTTAGAATTGTTTATGGGCGCGGTTCCACTGCTTGGTGCTGTTCTTGAAACTGATAAATATGTTTTTGAGAATAAGAAGGAAAAAAGAAAACTACTTATAATATGCTTTGCAGTATTAGTAATATGCATCCCGCTTATAATGGCTTCATTATATGCCGGTTTTACTCCGGTAGGGTCAGATGTGATAGATGGTATACAGCCAAGATACTTTTATCCAATTATCCTGTTTGCCATGTTACCGCTATCCATGATCAATATCACAAATAACATGTCCCAATATAAGGAAAAGCTTTCAATAGTGATGGAAATAGGCCTTATAAATATGCTGGGTGCAACTTTGAAAAGATCTATTTAGCACTAAAAAACTATTGACAATTAAATATTAAAAGAGTATATTGAACATA
Organism: uncultured Lachnospiraceae bacterium; assembly: GCA_902795855.1. Taxonomy (GTDB): domain Bacteria; phylum Bacillota; class Clostridia; order Lachnospirales; family Lachnospiraceae; genus Eubacterium_Q. Next base: position 19,204 of record CADBMW010000069.1, on the reverse strand, counting down.
TGAACAAACGTGCATATGTTCAATTTTTTTCAAAGGAGTTTTATTTATGGGTAAAGAAACAAATCAGGAGGAGAAGCCTGTTAATTCAGAAGTAGCTGAGAAGATAAGAGAATCCATGCCGGAGGATGAGTATCTGTATGATCTTTCAGAATTATTCAGAATCTTCGGTGATTCCACAAGGATTAAGATTCTGTATTCATTATTTGATAATGAGCTTTGTGTTGGTGATATATCCACCATACTGAATATGAGTCAGTCCTCTGTCAGTCATCAGCTGAGAATCCTTAAGGATTCAAAGCTTGTGAAATTCAGGCGTGAAGGAAAGAGTATGTTTTACTCACTGGATGATGACCATGTACGTTCCATCCTGGGACTGGGAATGGAGCATTTGGAAGAATAGAGTAACTGTACATACTTGATTTTATGTAAACTAATATTATGAATTATGTAAACCTAATTTAATAAATCTCAAAACAAAACAATGTTTTGATTCAAAATAAGCAAACAATATATTAATCAATTCATACGGAGGAAATAAAAATGAAGAAGACTTATAAGGTTGAAGTAGACTGTGCAGCTTGTGCTGAGAAGATGCAGGAAGCAATTAAGAAGACTGAAGGCGTAAAGGATGCATCACTCAGCTTTATGACCCTGAAGGCTGTAGTAGAGTTTGAGGATGGTGTGGATCCTAAAGAGGTGATGCAGAATGCCCGTGCAAACTGCAAAAAAATTGAGGATGAGATGGAGATATATTTATAGATTGTAAAGAATTCAGGTAGTATAAATGAAGAATCTCACAAAAAAACAAAAGAATACATTAACCAGAATCATTATCGCTCTGGTGCTGGTTATCATTTTTTCTGCAGTATTTCATTTTATTAAACTGCCCTGGTGGGTTGAACTGGTTCTTTTTCTTATTCCTTATTTCATAGTTGGAAATGATGTTCTTTTAAAGGCGTTCAAAAACATCAGGAACGGTCAGGTTTTCGATGAATGCTTCCTTATGGCAGTAGCTACCATCGGTGCCATTTCCACCGGAGAATATCTGGAAGGTGTGGCAGTTATGCTTTTCTATCAGATAGGAGAGCTGTTCCAGAGTATAGCCGTGGGAAAGAGCAGAAAGAATATAGCAGACCTTATGGATATCTGTCCTGAGATTGCAAATGTTATGCATGAAGATGGTTCCATTACTGAGGAAGATCCTTCTGATGTAGAGATTGGTACCACTATAGTTGTAAATCCGGGAGAGAAGGTTCCAATAGATGGTATGATCAAGAGTGGAGAGTCTTCACTGGACACCAGCGCTCTTACCGGTGAATCTGTTCCAAGAATGGCAAGGGCAGGAGAGAGAGTCATCAGTGGCTGTATCTCTCTGACTGGAAGACTTGAAATAGAAACGGAGAAAGCCTTTGAGGATTCAACTGTTTCAAAGATAATGGAGCTGGTGGAAAACTCCAGCATGAGAAAGGCAAAGGCGGAGAATTTTATCTCTAAGTTTGCAAAATATTACACTCCTATAGTCTGTTATTCGGCACTGGCACTGTTCCTGATACCGCCTGTTATAAGGCTGATTATGGGAATGCCTGCAGACTGGATTGACTGGCTTATGCGTGCGCTTACATTTCTCGTAATATCCTGTCCATGTGCAGTAGTAATATCCGTGCCCCTTAGTTTCTTTGGTGGTATAGGCTGTGCTTCTTCAAAGGGAATCCTGGTAAAGGGATCCAATTATCTGGAAGCTCTGGCAGATACTTCAGTCATAGTATTTGATAAAACCGGAACACTTACGGAAGGTGTATTTGAGGTGGTGGGAATCTATCCTTCTCAAAACATTACGGAATTCTATCTTCTGGAAAAGGCTGCTTATGCAGAGTGTTCTTCAAATCATCCTATAGCTCAGTCTATAATAAGGGCATACAATGAGGGAAATGGAAATGAAATAAATCACAGTATAATAACTGATGTGGAAGAAATCTCCGGACATGGAATTAAAGCAAGGGTAAATAACCCTGACGAGGGTGCTCATGGTAGAGAAGTAGTACTGAACGGACATGAGCATGTCTATGCCGGAAATTTGAAGCTGATGGAGAAGCTGGGAATCAGAAATATAGATGTACAAGATGAAGGTACAGTAGTATATATTGGTTTACATAAGTGTGAATCAGATGAGAAGTGTAATGAACACAGCACTGACCCTGAGAATCTTAAATATCTGGGATGTATAGTCATTTCTGATAAGCTGAAGGCCACATCCAGGGAAGCCATGAGCGGTCTCAGAACCCAGGGCATAAAAACAATTATGTTAACCGGAGATACGGAGAAAGCTGCTTCAAAAATTGCCCAGGAGGTTGGTGTTTCTGAGTATAAGGCAGAACTACTGCCTGGAGATAAGGTAAGCGAAGTAGAGAATATAATATCCGAAATGAATGGCAAAAAGACTGCATTTGTGGGAGATGGAATAAATGATGCTCCTGTTCTTGCCAGAGCGGATATAGGAATTGCCATGGGAGCCATGGGATCGGATGCAGCTATAGAAGCGGCAGATATAGTTCTTATGGATGATGATCCGGCTAAAATATCTCTTGCCATGAAGATTTCTCAAAAGACTCTTAAGATAGTAAGACAGAATATAGCATTTGCCATTACAGTCAAGATTCTCTGTCTTATTCTTGGAGCATTGGGCTTTGCCAATATGTGGCTGGCAATATTTGCCGACGTAGGAGTAATGATAATTGCAGTGGTAAATGCTACCAGAACCCTGCGTATAAAATGACCCTGATTAAAAAAATAAGCTTTTGACAGAGTGCCTTTTGTGTGTTAAGTTTTTGTATTATAAAAAAAGAAAGGTGTAGGATTATGAAAGCAGCGATAATCATGGGCTCAACCAGTGACCTTGCAAAGGTTGAACCAGCCATAGAGCTTTTAAAGGGTAAAGGAATAAATGTAAAGGTAAGATGCCTGTCAGCTCACAGAGCATCAGCTCAGTTAAGTGAATTTATCAAAGAAATAAATGAAGATGGAACAGAAGTGATCATTACCGCAGCCGGTATGGCAGCAGCACTTCCAGGTGTAGTGGCAGCACAGACTGTACTTCCTGTTATAGGAGTTCCACTTTCCGGATCAGTTTTGGATGGCCAGGATGCACTTTATTCCATAGTTCAGATGCCACCTGGAATCCCAGTGGCAACAGTAGCTATAAATGGCAGCAAGAATGCAGCATGGCTTGCTCTTGAAATAATGGCTGTAAAGCATCCTGAATTAAAGGAAATGCTTCTGGCAGAGAGAAAGAGTATGCAGGAAGCAGCAATGAAAGCAAATGAAGAAGTTTCTTCAAAATATGAATAAATTACAGAGTAAAAGAAAGGCCCTCACATATCTGTGATATGTGAGGGCTGATTTTTTGTTGAACCGCCTTACAGATCCTTGCCTGTCAGCATCTTGTAAGCTGAAAGATATTTATCTATAGTCTTATCAACTATTTCCTGTGGAAGCTCCCAGTCCTCAGGCTCTGCTTTATTCTCATCAGACTTCAGCCAGTCTCTTGCAAACTGCTTATCGAAGGATGGCTGACCATGTCCTGCTTCATAACCATCTGCAGGCCAGAAACGTGATGAGTCAGGTGTGAGCATTTCATCACCCAGAACTATATTTCCGTTCTCATCCAGACCAAACTCAAATTTTGTATCAGCGATTATGATACCCTTTGTAAGAGCGAAGTCTGCACACTTATTGTAAAGAGCAAGTGTATAATCACGAAGCTTCTCAGCATATTCCTGACCCTTGCCCGGGAATTCCTTCTCCAGAACTTCGATTGATTTCTCATAGGAAATGTTTTCGTCATGATCACCAATCTCAGCCTTTGTTGAAGGTGTGTAGATAGCTTCTGGAAGCTTGTCACTTTCCTTAAGTCCTTCAGGAAGAGTGATACCGCAAACAGTACCATTTTCCTTATAGCTTGCCCAGCCGCTTCCTGTGATATAACCACGAACTATACATTCGATAGGGAGCATTGTGAGCTTCTTGCACATCATGCTGTTTCCGTCATAATCAGGCTGTCTGAAAAATTCAGGCATATCATTTACATCTACGGAAATCATATGGTTTGGAAGAATGTCCTGAGTATAGTCAAACCAGAATTTTGACATCTGGGTAAGGACAGTTCCCTTTTTGCTTATCTTGTTTTTAAGAATAACATCATAACAACTGATTCTGTCAGTGGCCACCATGATCAGGCTGTCACCATTATCATAAATTTCTCTTACTTTGCCTTCCTTTACTGGCTTCATTGTCATTACCTCGCATTCTTTATAAATCATTTATAATTAACAGGTTTTAAGCATAGTGCATTTATTGTAAAAAATCAAGAGCAAGTTGGTAAAAGTGACTCTTGATAAAAAACACCTAAGTATGGTATTATACAAGAGGTGTATTTTATAAAAAATATATCAGATAATACACTAAATACTACTTGATAATACTTGCGTATTTTGGAGGTTGGGGAATATGAAGAAACCATTTGCAACAGCTTATGATGCTATTAAAAAATTACTGAAGAGCATCTTTGGTGGAAAAAAGGATGAGACCGCTGAAGAAGGAGCCGAGGGAACAGAGGCTCAGGCAGCTGAGGAAGCTTCTGAAGGGGGAGAAGGATCAGAAGAAACTCAGGAAGCAGTTGAAGAGAAAGAACCTACGCCGGAGGAAAAATCTAAGGTTCTTGAAAATGTACTTCATAACATAGCAGAAGAAGAAGGTATTAAAGAAGAAAAAGTCAGCAAGGGCGAACTTGATGAGCAGAAAAAGTATGAGCAGGAAGTAAAGAAGAGAGCTCAGAGAGCTGCAAAGAGAGAAGCTGAAGATAAAAAGAAGGAAGCTGCTGAAGCTGCAGCTGAGAAATCCGGAAATGTTAAGACAGTTGTTGATCCTGTAACCGGTGATGAGGTTCCTTTAGGTGCACTTCCAAAGGAAGCAAGCTACCTCAAGAAATATATGAGGATTCCTACAACTTCTGATGATATAGCAGTAGCTATAAATTCTATAATCAAACATCCGGAAATGCCAAAGAACATAGTTATCCTTGGTAGAAATGGTTTCGGTACAGTTAAAGTCGGTGAAGACTTTGCACGAAGCTTCTATGAGCTGGGACTTGTTAAGTCAGATAAGATAGCTAAGACAAAGGCTAAACAGCTGAATAAAATGAGCCTTGATTCCCTTACAAAGCTTAAGGGTGGATGTCTTATCATAGAAAATGCCGGATTGGTTTCATTCAACAAGCTGGTTGAAGTAATTAAGGATTCAGGCCCTGAAAACAATGATTATGTAGTTATCCTTACAGGTGAGATTGATTCACTTGCAAACTTCTTTGAGGATAACGCAGACATAGTTGATTCATTCATCTACCTTATAGATATTCATAAGATCAAAGAGCGTGGAATGATGCATCTTGCAAGAGGATATGTAAAGGAGAGAGGATATAAAGCAGATAAGTCTGTATATGACAAGATGAAGAACTCCCTCAAGAGTATGGAGGAAGGAAACATCGACAGATTTATTGGCTTCATAGATGAAGTAATAGGCAGATGCGACAAGCGTGAAGCATCTGATGGGGATGTTAAAAAGGAAATCATGCCGGGCGATGTATAAAAGCATAAATGCTTAGTTGGTTTTTCAATAAAGATTAGAGTATTAAGGACAGCCGGTAAAACGGCTGTCCTATTTAATAAGAGAGGAGAAGGTTAATGACAGTAGAAGTATTAAAAGCATATGGGGCAGATACAGAAGAAGGATTAAAAAGATGTATGGGAAATGAAGCCATGTATCTTAAGCTTGTGGCTATGATTCCAAATGAGAAGAATTTTGAAAAGCTTGAGGCTGCACTTGAAGTTGGAGACCTGGATACAGCTTTTGAGGCTGCTCATGCATTAAAGGGAGTTCTGGGAAATCTTTCCATCACACCTTTATATGATAAAACAGTGGAAATAACAGAGCTTCTCAGATCCCGGACCCAGATGGACTACACCCCCCTTCTTTCTGAAATTCTTTCTAAGAAAGAAGAGTTAAGTTCACTGTTATAATTACAGATAACATGCCATTGCATATCGTAGATATTTCTTCCCAAAATCCATAGAATATGGTAAAATTTAAGTAATAATGTGGTGAGGTTACAATTATGAATGCAATGGCAAATTCTGCCTATTTTGACAATTATTCTCCTGTGGGAGATTTTATCAGCATAGCATTATGTTTTGTCATTATAGCGCTTATTCAATCTACATATGTTGCCAGAAAACGAAGCTTTCTCATTTTTTCAGGGATGGTTTTGTTTATTGTTATTGCCGCATACGCTGATGTTCTTTATCATGTCTTTTATTTAAATCATTTGCATGATGATCACACACTGATCTATCTGTTCAGAATTATTTATCATTCATCACTTTTCATTGTTTTAGCAGGTTATATCGTTTATATAGTTGAAGTTCAGCAACTTGAAGTTAGAAAAAAAAAGGTAGCTTATATTCTGGCTGCCGTAGGATTTTTAGTAACTAATGTAGTTGATATACTGGGAAGTATAATGGGCTTTGGTTTTGTTGTGCGCCCTTCGGGAAATACCAGAGAAGGCTTTAATATCTTCATACTGGGATATCTTTATTTTGTGATAATTGTAATGTATTACATGTTCAGATACCGAAGCAGACTTTTCAGCCGTGTAATGACAGGTTTTTATTCAACTATGGCAGTTTCTTTTGTTATGCTGGCAATTCAGGGCATTTTTAATCAATCTGCCTTTACCACTGTAACATTTGTTTTCCCAATCATTGCCATGCTATATCTTATTCATGCCAGTCCTTATGATATCAGTCTGGGTGCTGTTAGTGTAAGTTCCTTTGAAAACCATATAAAATATAACTATAAAACGGGCAAAGACTTTATAATCATGAGTCTTTATATGAGGGACTTTGACGATGAAAATTCTCATTTTCCGGCGGAAATCCAGGCTCTTATAAGAGAGTTTTCAAGTACATATTTCAGAGGTGCTGTGCTGTTTCAGCTATCCAATGGTCATGTTGTTCTGGTGGCGGATACGAATAAAAATCCGGATTTCGAGAATAAGGTTAATTCCCTTTTAAATAATTTTAATAAAGAATATGAAAGATTCAGATTAGATTACAAGATAATACTTGGAAAAGCAATTGATGAAATCAGTAAGAGAAATGAATATGTAAGATTCCTGAGACATATTCAGCATGGAATGCCGGAAAACAATGTTCACTTTATTGAATATGATGATGTGGCTTCCTTCAATAAACAGAAATTTATCCTTGATGAGCTGGGAGATATCTACAGAAGAAAGGATCTGAATGATCCAAGAGTTGAAGTATATTGTCAGCCTGTTCTAAATATCAAGACTCAAAAATATGATACAGCAGAAGCTCTTATGAGACTTAATCTTCCTGATATAGGAATGGTCTTTCCGGATCAGTTTATCCCTCTTGCAGAGGAAAATGATTTCATCCATGTGCTTTCTCTTATCATTCTGAATAAGACCTGTAACATGATCAGGAAGCTGATAGTAAGCGGATATGAGGTGAAGCGTATATCAGTCAATATATCCGTTCTGGAACTCAGGGATGATGATTTCTGCAACGATATCGGAACTGTAATAAAGAAGAGTGGTATACCTGATGACAAGATTGCCATAGAGATAACCGAGTCACAGAATGAGAGTGATTTCCTTATTATGAAGAGTAAGATAAATGAGCTCAAAGAACATGGAATCACATTCTATCTGGATGACTTCGGAACAGGATATTCCAATATCGAGAGAATCATGGAGCTGCCATTTGATATCATAAAATTTGACCGTTCCCTGGTTATTGCCAGTGGCTCAGATACTAAATCAGAACAGATGGTAGGAAGTCTGGCAAACATGTTTAATGAGCTTCAGTATTCAGTTCTTTATGAGGGCGTGGAAAATGATATGGACGAAAAGTTGTGTATAGATATGTCGGCTTCATATCTGCAGGGATATAAGTATTCAAGACCTGTACCGATTGAAAGGCTTACAGACTTTTTTGAAAAGAGGGATGCTTAAGTATGGGAAAATATATAATGGCATTGGATGCGGGCACCACCAGTAATAGAGCGATTCTTTTTGACCATGACGGACGGATCGCATCTGTAGCCCAGAGAGAGTTTACACAGTATTATCCTCATCCCGGCTGGGTTGAGCATGATGCAAATGAAATATGGTCAACTATGCTTGGGGTGGCTGTGGAAGCTATGGCTAAGATTGGAATAACAGCTGAGGATGTAAGCGGTATAGGTATTACAAATCAGCGTGAGACCACTATAGTATGGGATAAGAATACTGGAGAACCGGTTTATAATGCCATCGTATGGCAGTGCCGCAGAACATCAGAATATGCTGACAGTCTTAAGGAAAAGGGGCTGGGAGATATGATCAGAAGCAAGACAGGCCTGGTCATAGATGCATATTTTTCAGCAACAAAGCTTCACTGGATACTTGAAAATGTGGAAGGTGTAAGAGAGAGAGCTGAAAAGGGAGAATTGCTTTTTGGAACAGTAGATACATGGCTTGTATGGAAGCTTACACATGGAAGAGAACATGTGACAGATTATTCAAATGCTTCCCGTACCATGATGTTCAATATAAATGATCTTAAATGGGACGAGGATATTCTGGCTGAATTAAACATCCCCATACAGATGCTTCCTGAGGTAAAGGATAGCAGCTGCATTTATGGAAATGCCAGCAAGCATATCTTAGGTCGTGAGATCCCTGTAGCAGGTATAGCCGGCGACCAGCAGGCAGCTCTTTTCGGACAGCAGTGCTGGGATAAGGGAAATGCCAAGAATACTTATGGAACAGGATGCTTCCTCTTAATGAATACCGGAAGAGAACCTGTATTCTCCGATAATGGGCTTGTTACCACACTTTGCTGGGGAATAGATGGCAAGGTGGAATATGCCCTTGAGGGTTCTGTATTTATAGCCGGAGCGTCAATTCAGTGGCTGAGAGATGAGATGAGACTTATTGACAGTGCTGAAGATTCGGAATATATGGCATGTAAGGTTAAGGATACCAACGGATGCTATGTTGTGCCTGCATTTACGGGACTTGGTGCTCCGTACTGGAATCAGTATGCTAGAGGAACCATAGTGGGAATAACCCGTGGAGTAAATAAATATCATATAATCAGGGCTACCCTGGAGTCCATAGCATTTGAAACTAATGATGTTCTGAGTGCCATGGAAAAGGATTCGGGAATAAGACTCAGTGAACTGAGAGTGGATGGTGGTGCATCTGCAAATAACTTCCTGCTTCAGACTCAGGCTGATATAATAAATGCAACTGTAATAAGACCCAGCTGTCTGGAAACTACAGCCATGGGAGCGGCATTTCTTGCAGGTCTTGCAGTGGGCTTCTGGAACTCCCGTGATGAGCTCAGAAACCTTATCAGCATAGACAGGATATATAAGCCTCAGATAGAGGCGGGTGAACGTGAGAAAAAGCTCAGTGGCTGGAAGAAAGCTGTAGAGCGAAGCCTGGATTGGGCATGAGCTAAATGTTCTTATAATAAAATATAGCAAGATTAGTTCTGTCTCTCAGATTCAGTTTGCTGAGAATATTACTGAGATAATTGCGGACTGTACCTTCCGAAAGGAAAAGGCGGTCCGCTATTTCTTTGTTTGAAAGACCTTCTGCAACACATTTTACGATTTCAAATTCCTGGTCTGTGAGACCAAAGGCTTCGTAATCTAAGGAGGTATCAGAGCCTTCTGTACTGCGGGGATTTTCAGCTGTAAGTATCTGTGGAAGCTTTTCGGTTACTTCATTTCCAAATACTGTCTGTCCGCCATATACAGCCTTAAGAGAGGGCACGATGGCCTCAAAATCCTGTTTGATGATATAACCCTTTGCTCCTATGGACAGAGCCTTGACGATATATTCATTATCATTAAAGGTGGTGAGATAAAGGATTCTGGCATCCTTATGTTTGCTGAGAATTATTTCTCCTGCCTCCAGACCGGTCATTCCCTGCATTCTGATATCCATAAGCAGAACATCGGGCATATATTTATCATACAGCTCGATTGCTTCCTCACCGGAATTTCCCGTTGCAGGAACATTTATTTCAGGATCAGATTCTACGATGGTTTTTAATGAAACCGAAACCAGTTTATCATCATCTACGATTATTACATTCATGTTATTCTCCTTATTATATGCACCTCATCCAATCCTACTTTGGTATGCTTACAAATACACGGAAGCCCTGTGATGTGGAAATGTTCAGGGAGCCGTTTACTGATTCCACCCGGCTTCTGATATTCTCAAGTCCCATACCTGCATTTTTTCCTGTAATGGTAACTGTTTTGTCATTCCTGCTTCCATAATCATGTATTACAAGCTGATAGAAGGAAGGATGCTCACTGAGACTGATATCCACATTTTTATTATGGCTGTGTTTAATTATATTTGATATACATTCCTTGGTAATACCAATGCATGCATATTTGATATTACGGGGCATATCATCCGAAATGTCTATGTCCAGATTAACCTTATAAGAATCTTCAAGAGGCTTTGCCATCTGAATGATATTTGCTTTTACATCTATAGAGTCATCATGGAGATCGTGAACACTTGAACGGATATTATTCATGGCTGTATCCAGTGTTTCTCTGACCCCCTCCAGCTGGGAATGGATAGGTTCTTCCTTATGGATGGATAGAAGGGCACCCATCTGGAGAAGTGCTCTTGAAAGCATATGTCCCACATTGTCATGAATTTCCCGGGCAATACGGTTACGTTCAGCCAGCTGTGCATTGTGGATTTCTGTATCCCTGGCATTTAGAAGCTCATTATTCTGCAAGCGCAGTCTGGTATTAACCTCTGCATCGTCATCCCGGACTCTTTTCAGCTCCTGATAGGTTTTATCACTGCGTTCGGTTTTTATGCTCATGAGAATGGAAAGGGCAGAAAGGGTCAGGGTATATAAAAGTATATAGATTGTAACCTTTGAATCATCTTTTCCAATGGTTAAGGCCGTATTTATAAATGCCATTACAGAAAGAAGGAAACCGATATAGTTTCTGCTTCTTGTCATATCATACATAACCAGTGGGAGTATAACTACAGCCGGAGGAAAAACTAATGCCGGGATACATACTATAAGCTCAAGTATAAATGCAAACCAGCTGCTTTTATCCGAAGGCTTCATAGACAGGTCGTTTTTGTCCTGGATTATCAGATAATAATTTACACCGCTATATATTATAGATAAATACAGACATACCAAAAACAGGTTGTCATGCATGGTAAGATACATGCCAAACATGGATAGTAGTAAAAGTATTATTTTGTCCACCAGTCTGCTCATAATAGATAATTTACCACAGAAAAATGCCCCCGACAACTACCCAATCAAAAGTGTCGGGGGCTGGTATTTTATGAATCTGCTTTATTTCCGAAAAATCTTGTAAAGACAAGGCCGATGGAGAGACATACTACTCCAAAGAGAAGCTGGAAGCCAAAGCAGGATAAAAGATCATCAAGGGATGCGCTATTGTACCAGATTTTACGGCATGCTATAGAGTACCAGTAGTTAGGAATGAAACGTCCTATTTTAGCAACCTTATCACCAAGAATAGTCAGATCTACGAAAGTTCCTCCAAGAAATGCAAATGAGAGTCCGATTATAACAGTTATGAAGGATGAGGTATTTGCCGTTCCTTTTTTATCGATTCCCAATGGAAGACTTGTAATCATCGACAGAAGCATGGTGACTGAAATGGCATATATAAGTGAGTTAACTGTTGAAAGCCACCACCTGTCAGTGAATATTGAATCCTTTCCATTGAGAAGGGTTGTAATCAGAACTAAGACTGCTGTAACCATAAATGAGATGGTCAGAGTACCCATAATTAGAGATATATTTCTGCTTGTCATTTTAACTGATGATACGATGGTTCTGTTCTTTTTTTCCTTCTCGTTGAAGCTGAGTATTACTGCAAGAACTCCTGAAAATATAATGGACAGGATTCCATATGGAAGGAACACAAATGAGGTATATATCTTTGCGTTTTCATCTACGTCCGATTCCTGCATCTTAGTAAATCTTGTTATGTCCAGAGACTTAGTAGCCTTATCAGATGCTTCACTGATTGAATTTCCCTGACGCATATAGTTTCCTACTGCGTTAAGATATTCATTTATCTGAATATTGACAAAGATGCCTCTGGGAAGTGCTTCGTCATATTTTGCCTGAAGAAGAGTTGTGATATCTTCATTTTTTGCAGTGGAAGGATCAGTACTTATCACATCCTCGAATGCTGCTCCGAAACCTTTAGGAATTATTATATAATCAGATATGTCCTGATAATAAAGCTTAAGCTTTATTTCATCTTCTGTATAGGTGCCTTCTACGAGCTCATGTTTTTCTCCCAGATATGAGAGCAGTGTTTCAGATACTTCTGAGTGATCATTATCCACCACCAGTAAATGATATTTCTTTAAAGCTACTTCATTCATTCCGTTTCCTGCCTGTCCGCCTGTCATGGCCAGAAGCATGAAAATGATGATGCAGGTATAAAGAATAATGCTTATTCTATGCTGTTTTGCTACTCTGAAAAATGTTTTATATATATGCATATCCGTCTCCTTTATAAGCTCTTATAGCTCTTCCTGCGTGATAACATTAATCCTACTACAAGCATGATAATGTCAACTATGAATATATACATAAGTGATCTATAGTAATTCTTTCCGCCACCATATAAATTCAGTGATATAAATGCATCGGTTATTACAGAAGCAGGATTAAGTCTGTTGAACAGTGGACACTTGTTTTCCATGATCATTTTCATGTCACCATACATAAGTCCTGACATGAAGCCTCCACCCAGGAAGATTGCCATAAGGATTACTTCCTTTAGTTCCTGCTTAAAGCTTCCTATATGTCCCACCATAAATCCCAGGGTTGTACCCACTGTAGAAGAGAGTATGGATGTAAGATATATAAGAGGTATGCTTCCGCCGAATTTAAGCTTCAGACCGAATATAAGGTATGTCAGGGTGATAATGATTATCACAAATTGTATCAGGGTTATGGCTACCAGATCTGCCAGCTCCAGAAGTGACTTGTTGACAGGTGATACATCTATCCTTAAGCCTGTGGCTTCCTGATTTGCCTGAGTGTTGACTACCGAACTAAGGGAGGCCATGGAACCCATGAGACATACCATTGCAATCAGATTATAGAAGTATGTGATAAATGGATCCTTTGTATCTCCGTCTGCATTGTGAACCTGGATATAATCCAGATTAAAGGTGGTATTATCTATAGCTGAATCAATATCTTCAGATTTTTCAGGCTTCTCATTTATCTGGTCTATGGTAAGATCCACCTGAAGCAGATATTCGCTTATAATGCTGGATAGAATGCTGTGATTTACGCCTTCTCCATTAACAAGAAGCTCCACATCCCTAAGACCGTCTATGGTTATGATTCCCGCCAGATCACCGTCTTTAAGAAGCTTCTGGGCTTCGTCCATGTCCTTGCATGAAACCATTTCTACCATTTTGGTTCCGTCCTCATATTCCAGACTTTCCAGAACATTTACCAGAGGAAGATCAGAAGCATCTATGGAATCTACAGTCCCTGTCATATAGTCGTTATCAAATACATCAAGAGGAGTACCGGCTATATCATCATAGTTTTCGATTTTTTCCAGTGCTTTCTGTTTATCCTCTGAGATGGGGGGCTCCTTGGTGAAGTCTTCACCCATGGCCTCTGCTGTGGCCTTTTCCATATAATACTTTTCAAGGTCATCTTGCATTCTGTCGGTATCCATCAGGGAAAATGCCTGCAGCACCTTGTATTCTTCCAGGGCGCTGTCACTGGACTGGACATATACAGGAATAGGTTCTGTAGTTTCTGAGCTGTAAATGGAACTGAATGCGAAGTAGAACAATGTTCCAAGAGCCAGAGGAAAGAGCAGTGTCCAGAACAAATATTTTTTTGACCGTACGGCTATCTTCAGCCTTGCTTCAATTCTATGTATAAACATGTCTTGTTATCCTTTCAGAAATATTTATTCATTATCTCTAAGTTCTTTACCTGTGATCTCGAGAAATACATCATTCAGTGTTGGAAGCTCTGAATAGATTCTTTCATATCTGATGCTGTTTTCTGCCAGGTATTCGATTATGTGAGAGATGTTATGCTTTCCGCCACTGCATTTGATGGTCAGCTTGTCGCTCATGTACTGAACATCATATACATGGTTGAGACTTTGGATTGCCTGGATATGTTCTTCAGGCAGCTTTTTGATGTCTACGATAACATTTTCAGTGTTCTTAATCTTTGACTTAAGCTCCTCGCTGGTACCGGAGGCAATCTCCTTACCCTTGTCCATTATGAGGATTCTTGAACAGAGCTGTTCAACTTCCTCCATGTAGTGAGAGGTATAAATGATGGTTGCACCATTTCGGTTCAGCTCCTCCACGCCCTCCAGGATACGATTTCTGGACTGAGGATCTACAGCAACTGTAGGTTCATCCAGAATTATGAGGTCCGGCTTATGTGCGATTCCGCAGGCAATGTTGAGTCGTCTCAGAAGACCTCCGGAAAGCTTTCTGGGGTAGAACTTTCTGAAATTGTCCAGATCTACAAACTTGATGGCGTCCTCAATATATTCTTTACGTTTATTTCTGTCCTTGATGTAAAGACCGCAGAAATAATCTATGTTCTCATAAACTGTCAGCTCATCGAACACTGCCACATTCTGACATACAACACCGATGCGGGATTTCAGATCCCGTCTGTTAGGTCCCATTTTCTCACCGAAGAGCTCCACCTCACCTTTATCATAGTCGAGAAGAGATAACAGGCAGTTTATGGTGGTAGTCTTGCCTGAACCATTTGGACCCAGAAGACCGAATACCTCTCCCTGCTTTATCTCCAGACTGAAGTTGTCCAGGGCGATAAGCTCCTTATACCTTTTTACCAGATTTGTGATCTTTACAACTGTTTCACTCATGACATTCATCCTTTCGGTTAAGATTCTATGTTTATTGTACTGTAATCATAATACAAAATTAATTAGCATATCAGTAGTGAGTAATGTAAACAAAACCATGTGACAAACGTCACATCTTGATTTATTGCAGAAATAAAAGTAAAATAACTCTAAGTGTCAAAAAGCATGTTTTAGTGGAAAACTAAATCATAAATATAAGGAGGTTAAATGACATGGCTGATTTAAAGGATTTAAAGGGAGTAATTGACAAGGCTACAGATGCTGCTAAGAAGGCCGGCATCACAGAGAAGGACATTGACAAGGCTAAGGATAAGGTTGTGGATGTTGCAAAGGATATAATAGATAAGAAGAAAGACAAATAAAGAAGGATTTAAAAATGAAATATTATCTTGAAAACTATGAGACCGTATTGGATAAGTTTAATTCCAATGCAGAGGGTATATCCGAGGATGAGGCTAAGAAACGTCTGGAGGAATATGGAGAAAACAAGCTGACCGAGAAGGAAAAGGAAAGCCTGCTTCATAAATTCCTGGGTGAGATATGCGAGCCTATGACCATAGTGCTTATTATAGCAGCCATCGTTTCTGCTATAACAGCAGTATTTTCACATGAAGGCTTTGCGGATGTATTTATCATCCTTACAGTTGTTATCGTAAATGCCATCCTTGGTGTTTATCAGGAGTCAAAGGCAGAATCAGCTATAGCTGCTTTGCAGGAGATAGCGGCTGCCACTTCAAAGGTTATAAGAAGCGGTGAGGTTAAGGTTATTCCTTCAGCAGAGCTGGTGCCGGGAGATATCATTTCCCTGGAGGCCGGAGACAGCGTGCCTGCGGATTCACGTATCATAGAAGCGGCATCACTTAAGGTTGAGGAAGCGGCTCTTACCGGTGAATCTGTTCCTTCTGAAAAAACAGCGGATACACTGTCAGCAGGAGATGCAGCAGATGTGCCTCTTGGAGACAGGGCAAATATGATATATATGGGTTCTTCCGTTCAGTACGGAAGATGTAAAGCCGTTGTTACTGATACAGGTATGACAACGGAAATGGGAAAGATAGCGGATCAGCTTTCTCAGGCATCTGATGAAGAAACTCCTCTTCAGATCAAGCTGGGCGAGCTTTCAAAGATTCTTTCCGTTATGGTACTTGTAATCTGTGCCATCATTTTTGCAATAAATATAATCCGTAATCTTATAACAGGAGAAGGTCTGAACGGACCATTTTTCATTGATACATTTATGGTTGCCATTTCTCTTGCGGTGGCTGCCATACCTGAAGGACTTGCAGCGGTTGTTACAGTTCTTCTTTCCATAGGTGTGACTCATATGTCAAAGAATCATGCCATCATAAGAAAGCTTACTGCCGTTGAAACTCTTGGATGTACAGAGATTATCTGTTCAGATAAAACAGGAACTCTTACTCAGAATAAGATGACAGTAGTAGAGCATGTTACCATTACCGATGGCGACATTGAGGTTTCCAAGGATTCTGATGGAAAACTGCTGGCTGATGATAACCTTTCAAAGGATGGAAAACTTCTGATAAGAGGAATGGCTCTTTGCTCAGATGCAGAGTGGGAGACAGATAAGGCTGTAGGTGAGGCTACTGAATGTGCTCTGGTAACAGATGCGGCTAAAAACAGCATGCCTAAGGCTGAGCTTAAGCAAAGCTTTCCTCGTGTAGGTGAGGCTCCATTTGATTCCCTCAGAAAGATGATGACAACCATTCATAACACTCCTGAGGGAGAGATAGTTCAGTTTACTAAGGGTGCCCCTGACTGCGTCCTCAGCTGTTGCAGCTATTATATAGAGGGTGGTGAGGTAAAGAAGCTTACACCTGATGTGCTGGATAAAATAAAGAAAGCCAATAAAGGAATGGCTGACAGAGCTCTCAGAGTTCTTGCACTGGGATATAAGAATTATAAGGCAGTTCCTACGAATCTTGCACCTGAGGCTCTGGAAAATGAACTTATATATGTAGGACTCTGTGGAATGATCGATCCGATCAGACCGGAGGTTAAGGTTGCCATAGGTCACTGCCGTGCGGCAGGTATCCGTCCTGTTATGATAACAGGTGATCATAAGGATACCGCAGTTGCCATAGCAAAGGAACTGGGAATCCTTGACGGAAAGGACGAGGCCGGAAATCCTGTAACATACAAGGCTATAACAGGTGCCGAGCTGGAAGAGCTTTCTCATGATTATTTTCTGGAGCACGTTTCGGATTATTCGGTATATGCCAGAGTTCAGCCTGAACATAAGGTTAGAATAGTAGACGCATGGCAGGAAAAAGGAATGGTTACAGCCATGACTGGAGATGGTGTAAATGATGCACCTTCTATAAAATCTGCTGATATAGGTGTTGGAATGGGAATCACCGGAACTGACGTTACAAAGAATGTGGCTGATATGATCCTGACAGATGACAATTTTGCTACCATCGTAGCAGCAGTTGCTGAAGGAAGAAGAATATATGATAATATTCGAAAGGCTATACAGTTCCTGCTTTCATCAAACCTGGCAGAGGTTATAGCAATCTTCATTGCAACTATCATGAACTTTACAATACTGAAGCCTGCTCATCTTCTTTGGATAAATCTTATAACAGATTGTTTCCCTGCTATTGGTCTGGGAATGGAAGAAGCAGAAGCAGATACTATGACACAGCCACCTCGTAAGAAAACTGACGGAATCTTCTCCGGCGGACTTGGAGTGGACGTGGTGCTTCAGGGAGCAGTGATCGCTGTGCTTACAGTAGTATCCTATGCTGTAGGTCATTATCTTGAAAGTGGTTCATGGCATATAGAAACATCTGCTGACGGAATGACCATGGCATTCCTTACACTTTCACTTATGGAAGTATTCCACAGCTTTAATATGCGTTCCAGAAGAGCTTCCATATTTACACTAAAGAAACAGAATGTGACACTTTGGATAACACTTGTATTTTCACTTGTGCTTACCGTAGTCATACTTTATGTTCCAAAGCTTAGAGAGCTTTTCTCCTTTGCATTTATAGATGGAAAGGAATTCCTTATAGCATTTGGAATTGCGCTTCTCATTATACCTATAGTTGAGATTGCTAAGATAATAGAACGGGCTATGGAAAAGAAATAGTATTAAATGTGAATTAGAATATATACATTATAAAAGGGAAAATCCTCAGGATTTTCCCTTTATTATCCAGTCTATGATTCTGTCACAGGCATGGGAGTCTGTATATTCAAAATTGTTGCTGATATATTCTTCAACCTTTTCGAAACAAAAGTCATTTGTTTCGATGGCATTATAAAGTTCATCAAAGGTTTCTGCAATTTTACCGGGTACATTTGTACGGTAATCTCTGTGGAAGCCTCTTTCTTTTGTATACTCATCTATATCAAATGCATAGAAGAGCATAGGCTTACGCATCAGTGAAAACTCATAAATGTTAGAGGAGTAGTCCGTTATAAGCAGGTCTGTTACATAGAACAGATCATTTATGTTTGGATAGCTTCCCAGATCAAGCATCCTATCCTTGTATTCCTCGGGAATAGGAACCGGTTCCTCCACAAAGGGATGCATCTTGAATATGATAACAGAATTATTTAGTTTACATAAAGTATACAACCTGTCAAAGTCAAGTTTATCATATGGGTAGTAAGCATGCCGCTTATTTTCGCCTCTGTAGGTAGGTGCGAAAAGAATAACGGAAGGTACTTCGGGTTTACATAATATAGGATAGCTTCTAAGTAATTCCTCAGTCTTTGCCTTTCTGTAGGTACTGTCCAGATATTCATCAAGTCTTGGCATACCTGCAGGAAGTACCATATCATCATTAATTCCCCAAACCTCAGAAAAGAAATGTCTAATTTTTAGAGAACCTGCAATTCCATATGCATACTGCCTGTGTCCTGATTTGGGAGCGGGACTGGCAGGCATACCGAATCTGCTATAGCCTGTTGATTTAAAACCGGCACCTGCATGCCACAGCTGGGTTATGATAGTACCCTTAATTGTGAGCCAGTCAGTGGTCTGACTGTGATCATCCAGGAATATAAAATCAGCCTCAGCGATCTTCTTAAGGGTTTTAATCCAGTGGGGCACAGAGTAGTGCTTCGTGGTAATGGCCCGAAGTGCTTCTTTTGGATGATATCCCTTCTT
>CADBMW010000068.1 GCA_902795855.1 uncultured Lachnospiraceae bacterium | reverse complement strand
TGAGATCTGCTCCTGGATTCTTTCATAATAGCATATATTAAAGAGATGGTAAACCAAACAAAGTTTTTACTTATATTTTTCTTAATCCTGAAGCAGCCTGAGATTATTTCTGATCAGGTCGCATCTCTGTTTCACGCAGTCCACGGAGCGGCCGGGATCCTTAGGAGTATTAAATGTATAATCTATCAGCTTCTCTAAGGTAGTTGTAGCCACATGAAGCCTTGTATCCGATGAAGCATAGTAAATGAAAACCTCATCATTATCATTTACAATAGCACCATTAGTAAATACCACATTACTTACATCTCCGGTTCTCTCATTTCCCAAAGGAGCGATAAGAAAGCCTGAAGGTTCGGCTATCACATTTGTGGGGTCATCAAGAGCGGTGGCAAATACATATATTACATAGCGGAGCCCTGCTGCGGTATTTCTCACACCATGAGCTATATGGATGTAACCTTTGTCGGTTTTAATAGGTGTGGCGCCTGCTCCGTTCTTTGCCTCGGTAATGGTATGATACTTTCTTCTGCTGGTGATGATTTCCTCATCTATTACTGCATGTTCTATATCATCACAAAGTCCAAAGCCCACGCCTCCGCCGGAACCGGTATCTATAAAGTCATCCATAGGTCTGGTATAAAATGCATATTTGCCATTTACAAATTCCGGATAGAGCACGCAGTTTCTCTGCTGAGGCGAATTAAGAGTCCTGAGATTATCAAGTCTCTCCCAGTTCACCATATCCTTTGTTCTCACAATACCTGCTGCAGCCACCGCCGCAGACAGATCATTTACACTGGTATCCTTGCTTTCCGAACAGAACACACCATAGATCCAGCCATCCTCATGCTTTGTAAGACGCATATCATAGACATTTGTTTCTTCAGGGCAGGTATCCTCCAGAAGGATAGGATAATCCATAAATTTAAAACCATCCACACCATTATCTGAAACTGCCACACCGAAAAACGATTTACGGTCATTTCCTTCAATCCTTGCAACCAGATAATACTTGCCATCCAGGTAGATAGCCCCGGAATTAAAAACAGCATTTATCCCCAGCCTTTCCATAAAATATGGATTAGTCTCAGGATTCAGATCATATTTCCAGAAAAGAGGCACATGCTGCCTGGTAAGCACAGGATACTTCCACCTGTCATAAATCCCGTTATAAAAGCTTTTTTTGCTATTCTTACGATTAATCAGCTCATTATAAATACTAAGCTGTCTCTCGTATTCTTTTTTGAAATTTTGCTTGATCGCATCACCGGCCATAAAACACCTCCATTACTTTTAAGTAAATATCTGTATTTCTTTAAGTTTTTTAGTTGGTAATTTAGTCATTTTTACTTAAATTTAATGTATACCATTTATACAGATGAGTCAATAGGGACGTTTCTATTTGACTCATTATTTATCAAAAAAGGACAGTTCTGACTCAAAGCAGAACCGTCCCTTTCGACTCAAATTAAAACCGTACAATATATGCTTTATTTTGTATACTCTCTAAGTGTGTCAACCAGCTCAGGTATGGTTGTTTCGAAGTCAACTCCGTACCATGGCTTAGCAGGATTATCAAGTGTTGCTCTGATTGTATCAGCTGTGTAGTCTGCTGCAATCTTAAATGCAGTGTCCAAATCAAGACCTCTTGTAAGGGCTCCTACTGCTACACTGGCGAATATATCTCCTGTTCCATGGAATGATGCATCGATCCTGTCATTCTGATAAATGATCTTATTACCGGTTTCTGTATCTAATCCGTATACTCCTGTCTTTCCTTCTGAAAGTCCGATTCCTGTGAGGACTACTTTCTTTGCTCCAAGCTTTGAAAGCTTATCCAGAAGCTCCAGAACGTATGCCTCATCATACTCTTCTTTATATGGAGTATCTGTCATGAAGCATGCTTCTGTTATATTAGGAACTATGATGTCAGCTTTTCCGCAGAGACCTGCATTAAGCTTTGCATAGGATTCATCAAATGCAGGATAAAGCTTTCCGTTATCTGCCATTACAGGATCTATGAAGATAAGTGTGTCATCACCACCGAATTCATCAAATATCTTCTTTGCTATCTCTATTTCTTCTGCAGATCCAAGATATCCTGTATAGATTGCGTCGAATTTAACATTTTCTTTTTTCCAGTGATCTGTTATAGGTATAAGCTGATCAGTAAGATCCTTTACTGTAAAATCCTTAAACATTGTGTGTGTTGAAAGTACGGCAGTTGGAAGAATTACAGTTTCAACTCCCATAGCTGATATGATGGGTAATGCTACAGTAACGGAGCATTTTCCGAGACATGAAATGTCCTGAATAGTAAGTACTCTTTTCATTATTATGTAAACCTCCTAAATAATGATCTCAATTGACATAATTGATGCTATACAGTATACTCGAAACTGACATTTTGAAAATAACCAGTTTTAACTTTTTTGATAAGGTCAGTTTTATGATTTCATATACCTTTAATGACAATACCAAAATACCAATATATGAGCAGCTATATATCCAAATTAAAAATGACATTTTATCCGGGAAGCTTTCTGCAAACAAACGCCTCCCTTCAAAAAGGAACTTTGCCAATCAGCTTTCCATCAGTGTCATTACTGTGGAGAACGCTTATAATCAGCTGCTATCCGAAGGATTTATCTACTCTCTTCCAAGAAAAGGTTTCTATGTAAGTGAAATTTTTAAAGAATCCTATGAATTAGCTGATCGCAGAAAAGCAAACAATACTGACGATAGCACCCATACTGTTTTTTATTATGAGAATTCAAAAGATGCCTCTCATAATGATGAGCGGCAATACTTTGCAGATTTTTCCAGTAATGCTACAGATCCTTCAAGCTTTCCATTTTCTACCTGGGCCAAGCTAACACGGCGAATTCTTTCCGATGATCAGTCATTTCTGATGAAGAATTCTCCCTCCAACGGAATCTTTCTTCTGAGAGATGCAATAGCCTCGTATCTCCAGGCCTATCGGGGGATAAATGTTTCTCCGGATTCCATTATCATTGGAGCGGGAACCGAAACCATGTATAACATTTTGATCCAGCTCATTGGCCATCACCGGATATATGCCTGTGAAAAACCGGGCTATAAAAAAATCTCAGAGATTCTGAATGCAAATGAAGTTGAAAATCTTCAGATTCCCATGGATGAAAGCGGAGTCATCCCATCGGAGCTGGAAAAAAATGGGGTAAATATAATTCACACCACTCCATCCCACCATTTCCCTACGGGAATTACCATGCCTGTAAAACGAAGATACGAGCTGCTTAGCTGGGCTACCTCGGCTGAAGACAGATATATCATAGAAGATGATTACGACAGCGAATTCAGACTTTCAGGAAGACCTATTCCTGCCCTTTTTAGTACGGATACAAACGGAAAGATAATCTACATGAATACCTTTACCAAGAGTCTGGCATCCACTATTCGAATCAGCTACATGATACTTCCTCCGGAGCTTTTAAATAAGTACTACCAACGCTTATCGTTTTATTCCTGCACGGTGTCCACCTTTGAGCAGCTTACACTGGCACATTTCATTTCCGAAGGATATTACGAAAAGCATATAAATCGTATGCGAACCGCCTATCGAAAGAAGCGGGATTATCTCCTTAGCTGTATAAAAGACAGCGGCCTGGGTAACATTTCGGAGATTAACGAAGAACAGTCCGGACTTCATTTTATACTGAAGCTAAAACTTAAGATTCCTGAAGAAAAGTTTCTTAAAAACCTGGAAGAAAATGATATCCATATTGTTTCCACCGCACCCCAGTCATATATGATAAATTATTCATCCATTCCACTGAATAAAATATCCGAAGCCATCAATAGAATAAACGCTGCAACTAATAAATAATGCACATTTAAAAATGCGAAGCTGATTTTTTTCTCAGCTTCGCATTTATTTTAGGATTGATCCTTTTTATCTTGCTGCACGTTTTTTACGAATAACAAGTGTTACGATTCCTGCAAATGATATTACAAGTAGTATGAATAATGGAATCAGCCTTGTGCTATCACCTGTATTTACAGCCTTTGAGCTGCCGGTAGTTGTTGAACCACCTGATGTATTCGAAATAAGTGCTGTATGTTTAGTTGTCTCACCTGCTACAACCTCTACGGTTTCAACCTTACCTGTTGTTACAGTATATCCTTCAGGAACCTCAGTTACAACCACTTCATAATCGCCTTCTTCAAGATTATTGATCTTGACCTGACCATTCTCATCAGTCTTGTAAGTAACCTTCTTTCCGTTCGGCTTTTTAATCTCTACTGTAGCATTTGGAACAGGCTTCTTGGTCTTCTCGTCTACAACTGTAACGATAAGTGATCCCTTATCATCGTCATCATCATCGTCGTCATCGTCATCATCTTTAGATTCCGTAGTAGCCTGTTGTGTGGTTACCTCTGTAGGAGCCTGAGTTGTTACCGAAGCCGGCGTTGTAGGTGTCGGTATTACAGGAGCAACTGTAGGTGACACAGTAGGTGTACCGGTTGGTGCAACTGTTGGCGTTGCCGTTGGTGTTGCCGTCGGTGTAACTGTTGGTGTTACCGTTGGCGTTACTGTTGGTGTTACCGTCGGTGTAACTGTTGGTGTTACCGTTGGCGTTACTGTTGGTGTTACCGTCGGTGTTGCCGTTGGTGTTACTGTCGGCGTTGCTGTTGGCGTTGCCGTTG
>CADBMW010000067.1 GCA_902795855.1 uncultured Lachnospiraceae bacterium | reverse complement strand
CCTACACCTCATCCGTCAGCTGATAAATCAGCTGACACCTTCCCCTCAAGGGGAAGGCTGTGAACCAACGAGCAGAAGGCTGTGAACAAACGAGAATATTATGCCTTCCCCTTGAGGGGAAGGTGGTTCCGAAGGAACCGGATGAGGTGTGGGAAGTTTTGAACTTTTATTTTAGTGTAATAATCTTGTATCACAAATAAATAAGTGCTACAATAAGCACGTTGTTTTGGAGGAAAAGATAATGAATGATAATAATGAAAAACTCAGTGTAGCACTTATATTTGGAGGTCAGTCCAGTGAACATGACGTGTCCTGCGTTTCTGCCTCATTTGTGGCAAATGTTCTGGATAAGGACAAATATGACATCACTTATATAGGCATTACAAAAAAAGGACACTGGCTCCTGGTAGATGATGTAAATGAAATCAAAGACAGGGAGTGGGAGAAGGATCCTGATTCCAGACCGAGAGCTATAATCTCTCCGGATACAGATCACCAGCTCCTTATTAAGAGAAATAATGCATATGAAACCAGAAAGCTGGATGTAGCCATTCCAATGCTGCATGGTCTTTTCGGCGAGGACGGTACCATTCAGGGAATATTTGAAATGGCTCATCTTCCATATACAGGCTGTGGACATCTTTCATCAGCCATCACCATGGATAAGTTTTTTACAAAGGTGGTAGCAGACAACATAAATGTTGATCAGGCTGCCTATGTAGGAGTCAGGGATTACGAGATAAGAGATAGAAAGACACATGAGCCTTCTGCTGAAATAGATAGAATAGTAGAAGAGGTTGAAAGCTTCAGGGATTATCCTGTGTTTGTAAAGCCATCCTGTGCCGGTTCTTCCATGGGAATCACCAAGGCTCATAATAGACAGGAACTTGTTGAAGGACTGAAGATAGCTGCCGACAATGATTCAAAGATCCTTGTTGAGGAGGCTATATCAGGAAGAGAGATAGAGTGTGCCGTATTCGGCTATGGGGATAATGCATTTGCTGCAGGAGTAGGTGAGATTGTTGCCGCTGCTGAGTTCTATGATTTTGATGCAAAATACAATAACGCAGAGTCCCTTACTGTAATCGACCCTGAGCTTCCGGAAGGAAAGGCTCAGGAGATAATGGATACAGCTCTCAGAATATACAGAGCCTGCGACTGTTTCGGCTTTGCAAGAGTTGATTTCTTCCTTGAAAATGGAACAAACAGAGTAGTATTTAACGAGATAAATACCATCCCCGGACATACATCCATCAGTATGTACCCTATGATAATGGAAAAGGCAGGATATCCAATGGGTGTATATATGGATAAGATGATAGAGATGGCCTACGAACGTCATATGTAAGAAATGTAAGCTTTCTGACCTACTGTTTTTCTGAAGTATTCTCAGAAGACTGGATCATTTGTTTTGCGTATTTACGTTTGATATGAATATAGGACAGTACGCCAAATGGCACACAGGCAGGTGTTATCAGAATGGCCAGCATTGTATTTGAATAAAATCCATCAGGAATAATAAACAGACTTCCGTTGATCAGTATGTGAAGGCATATTGGCATGATCAGGGAGTCTGTTTTTATATACAGATCTCCAAGGAGCATACCGAAGATAAATGCATATATACCCTGGATGAGATTGCCGTGATACAGTGCAAATAAAGCAGCCTGAAGAACATTTGCCAGAAGGAGGCGCTTTTGTTCCGCTGATTTCTCCACTGCCAGCTTCATCTGTCTTAAGATAAGACCCCTGAAAAGAAGCTCCTCGGATACAGGCCCTAGTATAATGACTGTAAAGAGAAACAGAAATGAGGGTTCTGCTGTATATGCTTCCATCATTTTATTGTAGTCTGAGAAAAAGTCTTTAAAATAGAAGGTTAAAATGGCGATTAAGCCATCGGTTCCCAGCTGTATGGATGCTGCCAGAATGAGCATAAAGATAAATGTAGAAGGATGCAGCAGAAAAAGCATTACATCCTGTGAATGCTTCGGGAAGATTTTAAAGTCTTTTCCACGAAGATAAAACCATCCGAAGATGGCTATAGAACAGATATATCTAAGCAAATTAAAAATGCTCTGATTCACCGTTGCATTGGCGGCGTCAGATACATCAACACCGCCTGTCAGCACTGTAAGTGCGAAGGCGGCGAAATATGTGATTATATTGATAAAAATGGCTGACATCAAAATGAAGAGAGCCATAATTATATGTTTGATCTTCATTATACTGTAATTTTCTTCTCTCGTTCGCGTTTCTTTTTCTCTTCAGCTTTCTTAGCCTTCATCTCTTCCTTGGACTGCTTTGTAGCTATTTCATAATCAAGCTGCTTCTGATAATCAGCCTGCTTTCTGAGAAGTCTCTCACGGAAGGATTTCTTTCTCTTAGGATTAGCGGCTTCAGCCTGCTGCATCTTCTTGGTTGTCTTATGAAGAGTCTTAACGCTGGTAATGTAGATACCACTGAGCATAACCTTAACTTCACCATGCTGAGGTACATCATCAAATATACCCTCGTCACAGATAAGAGTCATGATCTGAGGTCCGACCTTTGCCTTAACTACAGGAATTTTAGCTTTCTGGTAACGCTTTGGAGCCTGGTCCATAACAGCCTTTGGAAGCTTGGCATCCTTCATTGGCATGATTTTCTTATCAATAATAAAAAGTGTTGCCGGCTGTGATGAAGCATTTATCTGTTCCCTTTGTTCCATCTGCTTTTCCTGAAGCTTGTTGCCCCAGAAATATAATCCGATAAGGGCTCCTGTCAGAACAACCGTGACAATGATGGCGATTATCCAGCCTGTACCTAATAATAACATTTGTTTATCCTCGTCTTTCATCTAACATTTCCTGAAGCTTTCCAGGAATAGAATTGTAAAATTCTTTACGTTCTTTATTTTCCATAGAATGTGGATAGTATGCTTCGCTGAATTCTATGGTAACACGTGTTTTCTTTAAGCGTGGTGGATGATTGTTTTCAAGTATATCATCCATTCCTGTCATGGCCACCAGAACTATAGGAGATTCTGATTTTTCAGCCATACGGTATCCACCGGTCTTAAAAGGAAGGAGAGTGTCTGTATGGTTACGGGTTCCCTCAGGATAAAGCCCCAGAGAAAGACCTTTGCCCATGTTTACAGTACCCTCATTTATGGTTTCCAGTCCGGCACGGATGTTTGATCTGTCAAGGAAGAGACTTCCTATATCAGCAACCCACCAGCTGAAAAGAGGAACCTTCTTGAACTCCTTTTTTGCTATGAAGCCAAGAGGTCTGTCCACAACATACTGAAGAGCTATAATATCAAAGTAGCTTCTGTGATTACCCACAAAGAGTATTCCCTGTTCATGAGGAACCTTTGCAAGGTTTTCTTTGCCCTTTACGTCTATTTTAGTGCCTGCAATCCAAAGCAGACCCTTGAAGAAACATCTTACAAATCTCCAGCTTTTATGCCATCCCTTGTAAGCATCTCTTTTTGTGACGAGCCATAGATGAAGATGATATGGGAGACATAGAATAACTGCCAGAACAACATAAATTAAAGCAATTACCAGTCTTATCATACGCTTTTAACTCCTTAGATTTGTCTGCCGTACATTGCGGCTGTTTCATAAAGTCTCTTTGACAGATGATCGGTAAGATCCTCGCGCTTATATCTCCATGACCAGTTTCCTTCGCCTACGCCTGGTGTATTAAATCTTGCCCAGGAATCCAGTTCTAGCACATCCTGCATAGGAACTATGGCCATTGTAGCAACAGAACCGAAGCAGGCTCTTATCATTACCCAGCAGATATCACTGGCATCTGTACTGAAATATCTCCTCAGCTTATCTCTTGACTGCTCGAAACAGTTCTTGTACCAGCCGAGAGTAGTGTCATTGTCATGAGTACCTGTGTAGCATACACAGTTTCTTACATGGTTATGAGGAAGGAAGTTATTCTCGTTAGGGTTCTCAAATGCAAACTGCAGAATCTTCATTCCCGGGAAGCCGAATTTATCCCTGAGCTCAACTACAGATTTATCTATTTCGCCAAGATCCTCAGCGATTATAGGCATATGGTAACCCAGTGTTGACTCCAGCATTGTGAAGAAGTTCTCGCCAGGTGCCTTTACCCATTTACCATTGATAGCAGTAGGCTCTCCATAAGGAACAGCCCAGTATTTATCAAAGCCGCGGAAATGATCTATTCTTAAGTAGTCTGTAAGCTTAAGCTGATGCTTGATGCGGGCAAACCACCATTCATAACCGGTCTTCTTATGCTCGCTCCATTTATAAAGCGGATTTCCCCAAAGCTGTCCGGTTGCTGAGAAATAGTCAGGTGGTACTCCGGCTACACTCTTCGGATATCCCTTTGTATCCAGATCGAAAAGCTTTTTGTTTACCCAGACATCGGCACTGTCCCATGCAACAAATATAGGGATATCTCCGATTATCCTTATACCCTTATCATTAGCATATTTTTTAAGCTTTGTCCATTCATAATCGAAGAGGAACTGAAGGAATTCATAATAGCCGATTTCCTTTGCCAGTTTTTCTTCCCATTTCTTTCTCTGTGCAGGAGTAGGATTCTTTAGATCGTCCTCCCACATGTACCATGGTGCACCTTCATGATAGTCTTTTCCTGCCATGAAGAGGGCATAATCTCTAAGCCATTTAGATTCCTTACGGAAATCTTCATATGCCTTCATAAGCTCCTTGCTTGTTGAAAGCTTGTCTTTAACATTCTCATCCAGAAATCTTTCATAGGCTTTATTATAAAGATTTGTCTTAAACTGTATTACATCACCGTATACGATATCCTCCGGATTCCATTGAGGCATATCTTTGAAATCTTCGTCATTAAGAAGCTCCAGCTCCTTCAGGTGGTCCAGGCTTATGATAAGGGGCTGACCTGCGAAGGATGAAAATGGCTGGTAAGGTGAATCACCAAAACCGGTATGTCCAAGTGGAAGTACCTGCCATGCCTTCATTCCGGACTTCTGCATAAAATCTATAAAGTTATATGCTTCCTTTCCCAGGTCACCTATTCCGTAAGGTCCTGGAAATGATGTGGGGTGAATAAGTATTCCGGCCAGTCTCTCGGGCCCCATGTCTACGCTTGCTGTTATATCTAAATCCATTATCAGTTTCTCCTTAAGTGTTTTTTCCGGTTTATTTTTATTATTTAGAAGTTAAATGCCTTCTCAAATAATGGGATAGCTTTTTCTATCATTTCCGTAGGAACACAGTAGGATATACGGAAATGACCCGGACATAAGAAGCTGTCTCCCGGAACTGTAATAAGACCAAGTTCCTTAGCTGCCTTCCAGCACCATTCATTGGCATCTCTTAGCTCTGAACCCTCTGAAGGAACTTTTGGCATCATATAGAAGGTACCCATAGGCTTAACTATATGATATCCGATTCTTGTGAGCTCTTCGTAGAGAAGCTTTGCATTTCTTTCATAGATTGAAAGATCACTGGTCTCATCTATAACTCTTTCAATGGCGAGCTGCATGAGAGCAGTAGGACAGTTGTGACCGGTAAATCTGGAAATCTGTCCGGCCATAGGAACTATATATTCTGCATCCTTGGCAGCAGGATTTACTGCCATATATCCGATACGCTCTCCCGGAAGAGATATTGACTTACTGAATGAGTAGCAGCAGATAGAATTGTCATAAAACTTTGAAGGGAATGGACTGTCAACTCCCTCAAATACTATCTCTCTGTAAGGCTCATCTGTGATGAGGAATATTTCATGACCATATTCACTCTGCTTCTGGTTAAGTATGTCAGCCAGCTTCTGAATAGTAGCAGTAGTATAAACAATACCGGATGGATTGTTAGGTGAATTGATCAGAACTGCAGCAACATTTTCATCCAGCATTTCTTTGAATTTTTCAAAGTTAATCTGGAAAGTGTCATAGTCTGCAGGAACTACCTTAAGATGTGCTCCAGTGCCTTCTACGTAAGGAACGTACTCAGGAAAATAAGGAGCAAATGAAAGCACTGTATCTCCCTCGTTAACTACACATCTCAGTGCATGTGAAAGTGCTCCTGCTGCACCTGAGGTAGGGAAGATATGCTCTGCTTTATAGTTCATACCGAATCTTCTGTTAAGAGAATCAGCTATACATGCTTTGGTTGTGTTCTGGCCAAGAGTAGGGCTGTAGCCGTGAAGTACAACCGGGTCTGTATTCTCTACAATATCTATAAGTGCTTTCTTAAAGCTTTCCGGAGCAGGTACAGATGGATTGCCGATTGAAAAGTTAAATACACTTTCAGGACCTTTCTCAGCAGCACGTGCTCTGGCAAAATCAAAAAACTGTCTGATGACGGATTCCTTTCCGGTCATCTCTTTATAAAATTCAGAAATCATAGTTAACCTCCTAAACACACGTAATCTATATTATAGCTGATGTTGTACTGTTTTACAAGAAAAAACGGATGGGTAAGAATACCCATCCGCTGATTTTTACTATAATTTGCAGTAACCTGATACTTTATTTAACTTTGATCTTCTTAGCTGCTGAAAGCTTTGATTCAATCTCGCCCATAGCCTCGTTCTTTACTACGGAAGCAACCTTGTAATAATAAGTCTTACCCTTGGTTGCGCTCTTATCTGTATATGTAAGCTTTGAATTCTTTGAGGTTACACCAACAGATACATATTTACCAGTTTTCTTGGTTGAACGATAAATCTTGTAATAAGATGCTGCCTTGATCTTCTTCTTGATCTTAATGGTTACATTACCATTCTTTGAGCTTACCTTCTTAATGGCTGGCTTTGCAGCTGCCTTTTTAACTGTAAAGGTTGCAGAACCTACAGTAGCGCATCCTGCTGTGGTAGAGTATGCATCGCTGAATGAGCTTGCTGCATCCTGTACCTTGGTTGCATATGCTCCGCCCTTAACCCAGTAGAAGGCATTTGTATCAGTTGCATCCTTAGCCTTCTTAAGCTGAGGCTTAGGACCTGTTACAGTCATGTCGTAAGCAGGCATATAAGATCCCTTTTCAGTGAAGTATGTATCGGAATCTGTTGTGTCCATTGGCTTGCCATAATCAGATACATCATATGCATTTGCGAAAAATGCCTGTACGAAGTATGTATATTTAACACCGTCCTGAAGCTCTGATTTGAGAACGTCATCAGCCTTTACAATTGGGTTATAGCTGTATTCGCATACCCGGGTTTCAGTACCATCGGCATTTTTGAATTTGTATGAATCAGTATCCTTCTTGCCGGTTCCACCATAGATGTCTCCTGCGTAATCAAGAATACCTGCAGTTGCATCAGCATTTGTAAATGATGTTCTTGCATATGAATAGTTCTGATAATAATAGTTAATGTTTGTATTTAACTTATCTGACTTTGAAAGATAATCCCCTGACTGAGTCTTATGATAGGTGGACCATACAGGTGTAGGAACTGCTGCAGCTTCAGCATATTTGCCCTGTGCAGCCAGTGCCTGACGCTGCTGATCTGCAGAAGCTACTGCGGCATTATATGCATCTTCCTCAGTTCTGTATGCAGCCTTGTACTCAGCAACACTCTTATCTACTGCATTATTCCATGAAACAACATCTACAGCTACAGGTGCTTTAACACCTACATAATCTGTTACAAGATACTGATTGGAGATATCACCATCGAAGTCATATCCACCTATATCATTGTTCTTTACAAAGAGTGATGTAGGAATTCTGTATACTCTGTAGTATGAAGCATTTGCTACAGGCTTCCATGTAATCTTGATACCATTTGAAACTGCCTTAGCAGTAACAGTTGTTATCATACCGTTCTGGTATGTAGTAGATGTATTATAAGCAGGTCCGTAGGAATTTGTACCGCTTATAGCTCTGATTCTGTACTTTGTTGTACCTGTTCTTACCTTCTTATACTCATCATATGTAAGCTTTGCAGTAAGCTTTATAGATGTAGTAGTACTCTTAAGTGTCTTGATCTTCTTCCAGGTTTCCTTATCCAGAACATATTTAATCTTTCCGTTTTCAGGATCAACCTTAAGAACTGAAGTTCCGCTCAGCTGCCACTTAAATCTTGTCTTCTTCTGTACAAGAGTAGTAGTTGCTGTTGCAGCATCGTATACACTTTCATTCTTAAACTCATAAATATATCCGTTTTCATAGAGATATGCTAAAACACCATTTGAAACGAATTCGCCGGAATCAGGATTGATATATCCGTTATATACCTTACCTTCGGCAGCGCTTACAAGATAACCGCCGGTTGGAATACCGTATTCATTGTAGGTTTTGATAACTCCTGTGGCAGGATCATATGTATATGGATAAGTATTGCTCTTTTCCACATCTGCTCTGTAGCTATCTACCTGCTCCTCAATGATATAGCCCTTATTTCCGTATACGCGTTCCCATTTGATTGTACGATTACCTTTGGCATCACAGAAATCGGATAATACATTTATCTCACCGAATCTTACATCGATTCTTACGCTGTCATCTACGTAACGGCTCTTATCCTTTTTAACTTCTTTATTCTTAGGAAGTACGGCACGTATATAGTATGTATAGCTTCTGTTTGTTGTAACTGTTTTGTCTGTATAGGTCTTCTTGTTCTTCTTAACAGTAGCGATAAGCTTTGATGAATCAAAACCATTTGACTCGCCCTTTGAAACTGAAGAAGCATTTGAAGTTGTATCTACTCTGTATATCTGATATTTTGTAGCCTTGGAAACCTTCTTCCATGTGAGCTTAACCTTATTCTTTGATGTGATGGAAGCCTTGAGATTAAGGGCGCTTCCTGTGGTTGTTACTTCACATGTGTTGTATTTTCCATAGCTTACAGTATTTGTTTTCTGATTAACGTAATAAGCGCGTACTCTGTAGGTATAGGTTGTGTTTGATTCAAGACCTTTATCAGTATAAAGCTGGGATGAAACTGTACCTACCTTTACCCATTTCTTTCCTACCTTACGCCAGATCTGATAACCTGATGCTTTTGATGTAGCACCGAGAGCCAGCTTAACAGTAGTAGCAGTTACTGTAGGAGATATCTTTGCCTCCATGGAAATGTCTATAACAGTAGGATTTACAACCTGATAGTAAGCAGATTT
This sequence comes from uncultured Lachnospiraceae bacterium, assembly GCA_902795855.1. Taxonomy (GTDB): domain Bacteria; phylum Bacillota; class Clostridia; order Lachnospirales; family Lachnospiraceae; genus Eubacterium_Q. The sequence goes on along the minus strand of CADBMW010000067.1, from coordinate 627 downwards.
TGAAACTGCCTTCTGGTTCTTGTCAAAATCGCTAACTTCCGGATAATCTCTCTGGTTAGCAGGAGTATCTGAATTATCTACTTTACAGTACTCATCAAGATAATCCTTGTAGTCAGCTTCCTTTGCTTTTAAGAGAGCTTCCTGGTAAGCAGGCTCATCCAGGATATATCCTACAACAACCTTTTTTCCAGGAGCGAAATCCATAGAATCAATTTCAAACTCATCAAAGGTTGAATCTGTTTCATCTGCAGGATCCTTATATGTCAGGGTGTAATAAGGGGTGCTTATTACAGATTTTCCTGCATCATCTACAGTAGTGATACCACCTTCCGGCTTTGCACCGGTTGCAGGGGTGTTGGTCTTTGTATTCCAGTCACTCTGGTTATATACCATGATGTAAAGCTTTGGTTCAGAATAATCACCATAGTAGGTTTTTGAACCTTCAGCTACATAGGAAAGAGTTTTACCGGTTGCAGCATCCACCTTTGTATATCTTCTATAGATTGGATGTGTAAATGAATAATTATAGAAACAATCTATGGTGCCTCCGGGAACTGTATAAACGTAGTTGCCCTGAGCATCATTACTCCAGTATGGAGAAGCAGTATAACTTGTAACGCTCTCTGT
>CADBMW010000066.1 GCA_902795855.1 uncultured Lachnospiraceae bacterium | reverse complement strand
TTTCATCTTCATTACCTCCGAATTTAGTCAACTACTTCTATGCCCATTGAACGAGCTGTACCGGCTATCATGCTCATTGCTGTCTCAAGTGAAGCTGCATTAAGGTCTGGCATCTTTGTTTCAGCTATTTCCTGAACCTGTGCCTTTGTTATCTTAGCAACCTTCTTCTTGTTTGGCTCACCGGACGCCTTCTGTATACCTGCTGCCTTCTTGATAAGAACTGCTGCAGGTGGTGTCTTGGTAATGAATGAGAAACTTCTGTCTGCATAAACTGTGATAACTACAGGGATTATCATGTCACCCTTATCAGCTGTTCTATCGTTGAACTGCTTTGTGAAATCAACGATATTTACACCATGCTGACCAAGTGCTGGTCCAACCGGTGGAGCTGGAGTTGCCTTTCCTGCAGGTATCTGTAACTTGATGTAACCTTCGACTTTTTTAGCCATTTTAAAATTCCTCCTTTGTGGTGAATTGCGGGATAGGTTCGATCCCTTCCACATATTTATATAAGTCCCTTAAGGATTTATATCATTATAATTTCTGAATATCATCGAGGCTTATCTCAACCTCTGTAGAACGTCCAAATATATCCATATCTATTGTGACAGTCTGCTTGGTGCGGCTGATGGTCTTAATAGTACCAACAGTACCTTCCCATGCTCCGGCTATAACCTTGATGGTATCGCCTATTTCTACATCTATCACAAAATCCTCTGACTTAACGCCCAGCTTACGCATCTCAATCTCTGTAAGCGGAACAGGTTCAGATCCAGGTCCTACAAAGCCTGTAACACCTCTGGTATTACGAACAACATACCATGTAACATCATTTTTAATCATGTGTACAAGTACATAGCCCGGAAATAGTTTCTTAGATATAGTTTTTCTTACACCATTCTTAACTTCAACTGACTCCTGAAGTGGAACCATAACCTCAAACATCTGGTCCTGAAGTCTTCTATTCTCAATGGTCTTCTCTATATCAGCCTTTACTTTATTCTCGTAACCGGAGTAAGTATGAACCACATACCAGTGAGGTTCATCATCACCCTGCTGCTTGATATTAGCGGACTTGATACGAGGAGCATCCTGTTCTGTTTCCTGAACATTTTCCTCGGTTACAGCAGCCTCAGTAACAGCAGCTTCGTTCTCCTGTTCCAGATTCATTTCATCTGCCATATTATCACCGCCTACCATATAAATTGAAGTGCAAGATTAAGTAACCAGTCTACTACAACAATAAGTGCTCCAAGAAATACAGCCGAAACAACGACTACACTGGTCTCCTTTGCAAGCTGTTTTTTGGTCGGCCATGTGATCTTACCGAACTCAAGCTTCAGCTCCTGAAACCAGCTTCTCTGAAGAGCAGGTGAGTTTTCCTTCTTATCTGCCATAATATTATACCTCTCTAAAGTTTATTACTTGGTTTCCTTATGACTCGTATGCTTCTTGCAGAATCTGCAATACTTCTTTGTTACCATCCTGTCTGGATGAAGCTTCTTTTCCTTTGTAAGGTTATAATTACGTTGTTTACATTCCTCACAAGCAAGTGTAATCTTAACGCGCACGGACCTTTACCTCCATTATCTTATTAATATAATGCTGCCTAAAGGCATATTTATAATTCCATACGCCTGTACGTAGATAGGGTAACCTTTCGATGTACCAGTTGGGATTCCTGAAAATGCACACCAAAAGAAGTGCGTACAGAAACGCAAGTGTTAGAATACCATAGGCCTGCAAGCAAAGTCAAGCAATTTTTCAAGGTTCCTTCAGATTCTTTATTTCTTCATCTGTAAGGCTTCTGAATTCTCCCTTTTTAAGATTTTCATCCAGCTGAAGACTTCCCATGCTGATTCTTTTCAGATACTCCACTTTGCAGCCTACAGCCTCAAACATTCTTTTGACCTGATGGTATCTGCCCTCTGTAATAGTAAGGCGGATTCTTTGGCTGCTTAGAATCTCAAGCTGTGCCGGAAGCGTAGGTTTCTCGTCTCCTATGTCCAGTCCCTGTTTAAAAAGGTCTATAACATTTTCCGGCAGTTCACCGGAAATTTCCGCTTCATACACCTTGGATACATGCTTTCCCGGCGCCAGCAGCTCGTGGGACAGCTTTCCATCATTAGTAATAAGAAGAAGTCCTTCTGTATCCTTATCCAGCCTTCCCACCGGAGACAGGTCTCTTCGTTTTGAGGTTTTTATGAGATCAAGTACTGTCCTATCCTTTTTATCCCTTGTGGCGGTTACCACTCCTGCAGGCTTATTCAGCATGTAGTACTCGAATTCGTTATAAACAGTTTCCTGACCTTTACAGTTTACCCTGTCGGTTTCAGTGTCGATCCTTCTTCCACCATCTTTTTCAATTTTCTCATTCACTAAAACAGACCCGGACCGGATAAGGAGCTTTACCTCGCTCCTTGTTCCAAAGCCTGAGTCTGCTAAATACTTATCAAGTCTTATTTTCATTTATAGCTATATCCTCTTATGCTATCATCTGCTTTATAAGAAATACTACTATTACAAGAAGTCCAAGCAGGATACGGTAATAACCGAATATCTTGAAGTTGTTCTTCTTGATATATCCCATAAGGAATCTGATAACGAATAATGATACAAAGAATGCCACCAGCAATCCGAATATCATCTCGAAGAACTGGGGTGCAGTATAGTGAAAACCGAATTTAATGATCTTCACCAGGCTCCAGCCGAACATGATAGGTATACTCATAAAGAAGGAAAACTCTGCTGCCACTCTTCTTGATATACCCATGGAAAGTCCACCGACTATTGTAGCTCCCGACCTGGAGGTTCCTGGTATTATGGCCAGTGTCTGGAAGAGTCCCAGCTTAAGGGCATCCAGATATGTGATCTGACTCATTTTTGAAATCTTAGGAGTTCTGTCTGCATTTCTGTTTTCCACCAGTATGAACAGTACACCGAAAATTATAAGCTGCACTGCTATAACCGGAGCTGTATGTGCGTATTTATCTACCCAGTCATCCAGCAGGATACCAATGATTCCCGCAGGTACAGTTGCTATTATAACCTTCAACCAGAGATAAAGAACCGGACGGCTTACACCTACTTTTCCCAGTTTTATCTCATTTTTCCACTTAGGATCTCTGACCTTTTTCTTTCCTTTTTTGATAACAGGAACCTTATCGTCCTTTATCATTCTGAAAGGCCAGAGCTTTGACCAGAACATGTAGATTACCGCCAGTATTGCTCCCAGCTGGATTACTACAAAAAACATATCCTTGAAGTCCTGATCTGCATTCAGCTTTATGAAATCATCTACCAGAAGCATATGTCCCGTGCTGCTTATAGGAAGCCACTCGGTAATCCCCTCTACAACACCGATAAACAGAACCTTAAGAAGTTCCAAAAATACCATTTTTATTCCCCTTGCATTTACCCATTTATTATATAATACCTTCTATATGATAACACTTTAACTATACATAAACAAGTGTTTCATCCACATATCTTTTCGTATTCAGAGGTTACTGTATCCACATCGCCGTAGCTTATAACCTTTCCCTTTTCAAGTATAAGGGCCTTGTTACATATTTTCTTAACCTGTTCAATACTGTGAGAAACAAAAAGCACCGTAACTCCCTTATCCATCAGCTTCATGAGCCTGTCCTCACTCTTCTTTCTGAACTTGGCATCACCTACCGAAAGAACCTCGTCCAGAATCAGCATATCCGGCTCAACTATGGTGGCTATGGCAAAGCCCAGTCTCGCCTTCATACCTGATGAATAGTTTTTCAGAGGCACGTCTATAAACTCTCTGAGCTCCGAAAAATCTATTATCTCATCTATCTTCTCATCTATGAATTTGTGGCTGTAGCCAAGACATGCACCGTAGAGATATATATTCTCCATACCGGTATACTGAGGATCGAAGCCTGCTCCCAGCTCAATAAGAGGAGCCAGCACTCCATGTCTTTCAACAGAACCCTTGCTGGGCTTGAACACCCCGGCTATTACCTTCAGCAGGGTAGATTTTCCTGCACCGTTAAGTCCCAGTATGCCTATTCTGTCTCCCTTCTGAAGTTCGAAGGAAACATCGGTAAGCGCCCAGAATTCATTATATATAAGCTCTTTTCTCATAAGAGCTATGAAATATTCCTTTACGGAATCATGCTTTTCTTTACTGAGGTTGAATTTCATTCCCACGTTTTCAACCTTTAATACCGTATCTCCCATTTATATCTCCAGTATGAATTTATCTTCATTTTTCTTAAATATATAAATACCTATCAGAGTTGCAAATGCCCCGAACATTGTGGCATAAACTATGTATTTCATATTCATAGGGTTTCCGAAGACTGCACTTCTGAAGGCCTGTATTACACAGTACAATGGATTAAAGTTCAGCACAAAATGCCATTTGCTGTGAAGAAGTCTGTCAGCCTTATAGAAAATAGCTGAGGTATACATTATCAGCATAAGTGCAATGGTCCACAGATATTCCATATCCCTGAAAAATACTCCCACCGTTGAAAGAAGAATTCCGCAGCCCAGACTCAGCAGAAGCAGAACGAAAAGGGCCGGAATTGCCTGAAGCAGATATACGGAAGGATAAACTCCCAGCACGATGGCCACAACAGCCAGTACCACCAGGGATATCAGGAATATAACAAAGTTAAATAATATAGCTGAAAGGGGATATAAAAGCTTCGGCACGTAAACCTTCTTTATAATAGAGCTGTTGGCTCTTATGGATTTTAGGGCAGCCGTTGTGGACTGTGAAAAAAAACCATATAGAAGTCTTCCTGAGAGGATGTAAACAGGAAATGTTTTATCCTTTACACCCATCAAAGTACCAAAGACGATAGTCAGTACTATCATTGTAAGAAGTGGTTCCAGAAGGGACCAGAGAATTCCCAGATAGGAACGTCTGTATTTAAGTCTGATTCCCTTTTTTATTAGTTCTGACAGTATAAATCGATTCTGGATAAGTCTGTCATTATTCATCTGAATTATCTCCTAAAAAATACCCGGGAGGTAACTCCCGGGGGATATGTTTTGCTGATTTTAGTCTAAGAATCAGTCTTCAAAGGTAACCGAATTCGAAGATGCCACAAAATCCTCTTTATACTCATTATAAAGCTCTTTGTAGCAGGCAAAGGTTACAAGCCAGAATTCATCGCCATGATCATAGACACAGCTGTAATATGAATAGTCGGTTCCGGATACCTTGCGATTATACTGGAAATAAGCATAACCATTTCTCTGTCTTACCTTGGGACTTCCGGGAATGCTGTTTGCTTTGATATAAGCTTCCGCATAATCCTGAACCGAATTTGTCTCAAGTCCACTCTTCTCTATATCATCCTTCTTGGACCTGATTCCCATTGCAAGACCGTCCGGACTGGTGTAATACCAGGTGGCATTTGCAAGTGTTGACTTCTGATACTCTTTGCTGAGAGTTATGGACATTCCTTCAGACTTAACCACCTTGTCCTTGTCGCCTCCGCAGCCACAGAGGGGAAATGTCATCATAAATACAAGTAGCACAGCTAAAACAGCCTTCAGTTGCCTTTTCATATTGTAATTTTCATTTTTTGAAAATATAACCATCTGTAAAATGTAACTTTCTATAGATTTGGTTCGGTAACTTATTTGATTACGTGTACCCAGCCTTCAGGTGCTTCAATCTTGCACATCTGAATACCTGTAAGTGTATCATAAAGCTTCTTGATAGTAGGTCCCATTTCATCCATACCACTTGGGAATGCTATCTCCTTGCCATGATCAACTATCTTTCCTACAGGTGAGATAACTGCTGCTGTTCCGCAGAGTCCGCATTCTTCAAACTCAGGAACCTCATCCAGATATACTTCTCTTTCCTCAACCTCAAGTCCAAGATACTTCTCAGCTACAACCTCAAGTGAACGTCTTGTTACTGAAGGAAGGATACTTCCTGACTTAGGAGTGATGAACTTGTTACCCTTGATGAAGATAATATTTGCTCCACCGGTCTCTTCACTCTTGGTTCTTGATGCAGGATCAAGATAAAGGTTCTCATCAAATCCATTCTTATGAGCATCAACTATAGCATGAAGTGACATAGCATAATTAAGTCCTGCCTTGATATGTCCTGTTCCGTGAGGAGCTGCTCTGTCAAAATCACTTATTCTGATTGTGATAGGCTTAGCACCGCCCTTGAAATAAGGACCAACAGGTGTTGTAAGAATTCTGAACATATATTCATCTGCAGGCTTAACACCGATTACAGAATTTGAACCGAACATAAATGGTCTGATATAAAGTGTAGCACCACTTCCATAAGGTGGTACCCAGTCCTCATTTGCAAGAACTGCCTTTTCTACAGCATCTATAAATCTGTCTGCAGGGAATGGAGGCATTTCAAGTCTCTCTGCAGAATCTACCATTCTCTGAGCGTTGAGATCAGGGCGGAATGTTACAATATGTCCATCCTCTGTCTCATAAGCCTTAAGACCTTCAAAACATGACTGGGAATATTGTAATACACAGGCACACTCGCTCATGGTTACAGTATGATCCTTTGTGATCACGCCGTCATCCCATTTTCCATCCTTAAAGAGAGAAACATAACTTGCGTCTGTTTCCATATATGCAAAACCAAGTGAACCCCAATCGATATCTTTCTTTGCCATAACAAATCACTCCTTTTTGATTATGTTTTTCCCTCCGGGTATACTCCCGCTGAGGAATAAGTACTTTTCTATTATACCCTCATTGTTTTGAAAATCAAGAAAAATCAAGAAAAAATATACTTTATTAATTAAATATGGTATTATACTACGTTAAGTGATGTTTCAAACATCATATTTAAAACCACTGAAAGGAAATCACATATGTATAAAGTAGATTTTACAGACCCGAAGCATGCACATTTTATCGGCATCGGCGGAATTAGCATGAGTGGTCTGGCCGAGATTCTGAAAAATGCCGGCTTCACAGTATCCGGTTCTGATATGAATGAATCTGATACCACCAGATCCTTGGAAAAGAGCGGAATCAAAGTATATATCGGGCAGGTTGCTTCCAATATAACAGAAGATATAGATTTTGTAGTCTATACAGCAGCCATCCACGAGGATAACCAGGAATATAAGGCTGCCCTTGATGCAGGACTTCCTATGCTGACAAGAGCCCAGTTCCTCGGACAGCTGATGGACAACTACAAATACAGCGTAGCCGTTGCCGGAACTCACGGAAAGACTACTACCACTTCCATGATGGCTCACATCATGATGAATGCCAACACAGATCCAACAGTATCCATCGGCGGTATGCTGGATGTGATAGGTGGAAATATCAGGGTAGGCTCCTCAGATTATTTTGTTACCGAGGCCTGCGAATATACAAACAGCTACCATGAATTCAGACCATATGCCAGCATCATTCTGAATGTGGACAACGATCATCTGGATTTCTTTAAGAATATAGATAACATAGCTGCATCCTTTGCCACCTTTGCCACAAAGACTGTGGAAGGCGGTGTGCTGGTAGTTAACGGAGATATGCCATACACTTCTCTCATACTTGATGCGGTTAAGGATAAGAACATAAAGATCATAACCTTTGGTAAGGGCGAAAACTGCAGCTACCGTGCAGATAACATAAAACTGAACTCCGCAGGCCAGCCTTCATACGATCTTATAATAGATGGAGAAAACAAGGGCCGCATTGAGCTTAGTGTAAACGGTGAGCACAATGCCATCAATTCCCTTTCAGCCATCGCAGCTTCACTTTATATAGGAATATCTCTTGAGGATATCAAGAAGGGTCTGAAGCTCTGCCACAGTGCAAAGCGTCGTTTTGAATATAAGGGAGTTACAAAGTCCGGTGCAGCTGTTTATGATGACTATGCTCATCATCCGACTGAGATAGCAGCTTCCCTTAAGGTTGCAAATGCTGTGAAGAAGGGAAAACTCTGGATAGCATTTCAGCCTCACACCTATTCCAGAACCAAGGCTCATCTTACTGATTTCGCTGCTGCTCTCAGCACTGCAGATCATGTTCTTCTGGCTGATATTTATGCAGCCCGCGAAAAGGATGACGGCTCAGTTTCATCCCGGGATCTGGAAAATGAACTTAAAAAACTGGGTGCTGATGTAACCTATCTGGGAGATTTTTCAAGCATCAAAAATTATCTTGAAAAAAGTTTAAATAACAACGACATGTTAATAACTATGGGTGCCGGAAACATAGACACTGTGGGCATGGAGCTCATACAAAAATAGTTTATCAACATTATCCACAAAATTTTTCTTTTGATTATGTAAACCTAAATTGCAAGTTTATCAACAAGGAGAATGAGACCTGCCAAAGTAGCGCAGGTCTCATTTTTTCTATGTTTTCAGCCCTCTCTTTTTTATATCAACATTATCAACAATTTCCACACACACCCAGGGAGCCCCGAAGGGCTCCGGGACCATTTGCAAATGAATTCTGCATTTGCTATACTTCATTAACACGAAAAGAAAATGGACGGAAAAGGACAAAAAATGAGCACGATTAACATTTCCTCAGAAGAGGATTCATATACAGGTATTTCCAACAATTTTATAGAATATTATATGACAGATGCTAATGGAGATTTTGTAAAACTTTATCTCTATCTTGCCATGCTCTGCGCTTCAAAAAGAGAGATATCTCTCAGTGATATAGCAGACCATCTGAACTGCACGGAAAATGACGTTTGCCGTGGCATCAGATACTGGATCAGAGAGGATGTTCTGAGACTTACATATAGTAATGTGGACAGAACCGAGGTCAGGGGTATAGTTCTGCTCAGCCTTAAGAAGCCAAATGACATTTTGTCTTCAGATCTTAAGCTGATAGATTTCAAGAAGGCATTTTCAGGTGGTTCTAAAAATGAGGCTCAGGTTAAGGAACCCGAAGAAGTTGTGGAGGAAGAAGCTGAGGAAGAGCCTGTTCAGAAGGCTCCCCGCAAGAAGCAGCCTTCTCCTGCCGAGCTTAGTTCAAAGCTGAGAGATAAGGAGATTCATATTCTTATCAGCGAAGCTACTGCTTACTGCAACAGAGAGCTGTCCCAGAAGGAGCTGAATTCTCTTATCTATATAAAGGATCAGCTAAACTTCTCCATGGATCTTGCTGAGTACCTTCTGGAATACTGTGCAGAAATGAAAAAAACAAGTTTCAACTATATCGAGAAGGTGGCTCGTAACTGGTACGAGGAAGGTATCACCACAAGGGAAGATGCAATAGAGTATTCACAGAAGTTCCTTACCCTTTATTCAAGGATACTTAAGGCTCTGGGTATTACAAACCGTTACACTCCTGCTCCTGTTGAAAAGAAATATATTGATAAATGGATCAATACCTTCTGCTTTTCAGAGAACATTATAATCGAGGCATGTAACCGCGCCATTGAAAGAAGACCAAATGACGTGACATTTTCCTATGTAAATGGTATCCTTGAAAACTGGTACAACAATAATGTAAAATCCTTCAAGGATATTGCAAAGCTGGATGACGAACACAAATCAACTAAATCAAGAAGTAATGATTCATCCAGAACAAATGATACAAATAAGAATACATCGGTAAAGAAGGACAAGGATAAACTCAAGAAGCTGGAAGAGTATTATCTGCAGAAAGCATATGATAATTAAGGATATAGAAAAAATAGACGTAAAGGCCGAGCTGAGCAAGATCAGATCCGGCAATATCAGGGAGCATAATCAGCGTATTATGGAAGTGTATGAGAAGCTGCCTGAAATCAAAGCTATAGATGATGAGATTACTTCCCTTTTTATCGAAGAAGCAAGAAACAGGATTCTCAGAAGGTCAACTCCAAGAGATCCTTCAGAAGATATAGAGGCTCTTTCCGAAAGGAAAAAGCTTATACTTTATTCAAATGATTATCCAAAGGATTATCTTGAACCAATATATACCTGCAAGCTATGCATGGATGAAGGCTTTGTAGACGGCCACATGTGCGAATGTGCCAGAAGGATAAAGATAACAGAGCTTTATAAAAGGTCAAATCTTCATCAGATATTTGAACAGGAGAATTTCGATACCTTCTCCCTGGACTGCTACAGCAAGAAGGTTGACCCCTCCAAAGGTACCAGCCCTTTCCAGAACGCATCCAGGATTCTGGTTAATGCAAAGGACTATGTCAGGAGATTCGATACAGAGCGGGGCAACATTCTGATATACGGAAGCACCGGTCTGGGAAAAACATTTATCTCCAACTGCATAGCCAAAGAGCTGCTGGACAGCGCTCATTCTGTGCTCTATCTTTCAGCAAATGAACTGTTCGAACAGATACTCAGCAGATATATAATGTCAAAAGAAAAAATAAATGCACTTGCAGAAGTTTACGAATACATATATAATAGTGACCTTCTCATAATAGATGATCTTGGAACCGAAGTGATAAACAGCTTCGTCAGGTCACAGCTTTTTGAGATAATCAATAAAAGGGCGCTAAGCAGACATTCCACCATAATCACTACCAACCTCAGTCTTGATGAACTGGAGGACAGATATACGGAAAGAGTAATGTCCCGTATCGCCAAAGATTACATATTATTTCCACTTTTCGGAGATGATATCAGATATAGAAAGTAACTACTCTGTAGTTATCAAATATATTAATACCAATTTTATCATGGAGGAAAAATCATGCCTGATCAAAGTAAGCTAATCACCGTACCTGCAGGAAAACTCGGAATCATCGCTTTAAAGAGCAGCGAAAAACTCGGTAAGACTGTAGATGATTATCTTGTAAGATGGAGAAATGAAAGAGAGCATTTCAGCAAAGAACAGCTCCTCTTCAACGGCTACTCAAGAGATACTTATCTGCTCAAATCCGATTGTCCGAGGTTTGCATCCGGAGAAGCTAAGGGAACACTCAGCGATTCAGTAAGAGGTACAGACCTTTACATCCTTGCTGATGTAACAAATATCGGTGTCGAGTACAATCTCAGCGGACGTATGGTTCCAATGACACCTGATGAGCACTATGCTGATATCAAAAGAGTAATCGCCGCTTCAGCTGGAAAGGCTCACAGAATAAATGTGATAATGCCATTTCTGTATGAGTCCAGACAGCATAAGCGTAACAGCAGAGAATCTCTCGACTGTGCTTTGGCACTCCAGGAAATGGTTTCAATGGGCGTATCAAATATCATAACATTTGATGCTCATGATCCACGAGTTCAGAATGCCATCCCTACTGTAGGCTTCGAGAACCTGATGCCAACATATCAGTTCATTAAATGTCTCCTTAAATCTACCCCGGATCTTGAGGTTGACAACGAGCATATGATGGTAATAAGCCCGGACGAAGGTGCTATGCATAGAGCTATTTATTTTGCAAACCATTTCGGTGTAGATGTAGGTATGTTCTATAAGCGTCGTGACTATTCAAAGGTTGTAAACGGCAAGAACCCTATCGTAGCTCATGAATTCCTTGGAGACTCAGTTGAGGGCAAGGATGTTATAGTAATCGACGATATGATAGCCTCCGGCGAGAGCATGCTGGATGTGTGCAGACAGCTTAAATCCAGAAAGGCAAGACGTGTATTCTGTCTGGCTACATTTGGTCTCTTTACTGCCGGTCTTGAAGTATTTGATAAGGCATATAAGGAAGGTGTATTTGATAAGGTCATTTCTACAAATGTCTGCTACCAGAACCCTGATCTCTTCAACAGAGAATGGTACAGCTCAGCTGACCTCAGCAAATATATCGCTATAATCATAGATCATCTGAATCACGACTCTTCTATCAGCGATCTCCTGGATCCTACTATCAGAATTCAGTCCAGAATCAATGAATACAAAGAGAAGCATACTATTTCAGATAATTACGACAGGCCTTCAATTAGTTAACATAA
>CADBMW010000065.1 GCA_902795855.1 uncultured Lachnospiraceae bacterium | reverse complement strand
TCATAGCAAGGAGATCATACAAAGATTTGCGAGACAGTATAACAATATAGAAACAATTTTTGCAGACGAGAACAAGGGATACCTAGCAAATATTTTGAGAGCACTAGAAAAGACTAATACGAAGTATTTTTGCCTTCTGGATGCAGATGACTACTGGACGGATCCTATTTTCCTGCAGCGTGCGTATGATTATCTTGAAGCTCATGGTGAGTACGTGATTTATGAGGCAAATATTGAAGTTCTGTCTGAAGATGGAAAGACCAAGCACCCTATGATATCACACAAATGTAAGTCTGGCACTTATTCAAAAGAAATGCTATTGAATAATGAACGTGTTCCTATTACACAGACAACAGGAATGGTTTTTAGAAACAGCATCTTTATTAACGGGATTCCAGATGTCATGAAAAAGGCAGTCGGAACACGGTCGGAGAGATCCTTTGAAGGAGATACCGGAAGGTTTATAATGCATCTAAAAGAAGGATTAGCTTATTATGAAAGTAGAATTGTTGGAGTTTATAGATTAACTGAAGATGGTATATGGAACAGTCTGAGTGAAACTCAGAAGATGATTCTCAGTGCCAGGTTATATTTCGATTTACATCAATACTACGGTTCGAATGTTGATTACTTTGTAAACAAAGCATACAAGTATTTGCAGACATATCTATTGGAGAAGCAAAAAGAACTGACTGACTTAACTAGATCGGATGAATTTATCGATGAATATGAGAAGCTGATGTTCGATGATGTTTATGATTTCTGCAAAAAGTATGCGGGTGAGCTTCGACCAGTGAAACACAGTCTGAAAGAAAAGATCAAGCAAATCTTAAAAATAATCAGAGAATGACTATTCCTGAAGAAAGAAAAAGCGTAATGTGACAGAAAAGAATATTGGTGGGCGAACTCTTAATGCCAAACGAAATATAATATACGGCTTCCTGCAGGTAGTCATATCTCGGATTCTGCCTTTTATTACCAGGACAGTTTTAATCTATCGCTTTGGAGTTGACTACCTGGGACTGAACAGTCTATTTGCTTCAGTTCTTAGTGTTCTTTCTCTTATGGAGCTTGGATTCGGTACTGCTGTAGTTTACAGTATGTATAAGCCGGCTGCTGAGAATGATACAGATCAGCTTTGCGCATATCTGTCCTATTACCGGAAAGTCTACCGTATTATCGGTCTGGCTATTTTGGTAGTAGGTCTGTTGTTGATGCCTTTTCTGAATCAGCTTATTCATGACCCGGAATTACCAGGTGGACTGAACATATACATTTGCTATCTGATATTTCTCTCTGATACCGTTATCAGTTATCTTCTTTATGGATATTTGACTGCAATTCCTACAGCATACCAGCGGAGAGACATACTCAGCAAGGTGGACATTGGCATAGGCGTGCTCCAGTGTTCGGTTAAGGTTTTGCTGTTGCTGGTAAGCAGCAATTTCTATGTGTATCTGATATCAATTCCGGCTCTTACGATTGTGCGTAATCTGGTTACCGCAAGGACAATAAAGAGAAAATATCCTGAACTGGAATGTATGGGGAAACTGAATGCTGATCAAAAACGTGACCTGAATAAAAGAGTTTGTGGATTAGTAATTGATAAGATTACGGCTGTTTCAAGAAATAGTATAGACACCCTATGTATCTCTGCCTTTATCGGGCTGACTGTAACCGGATTGTATAATAACTATTATTTCGTAATGACCAGTCTCATAGCTTTCAGCACGATGGTACTTAGTTCCATGATGGCAGGGGTAGGGAACAGTATTGCTGTCGAAAGCAGAGATAAAAACTACGCTGACATGAGACTGTTCGACTATATATACACAGCCATCGCAGGATGGGCTACGGTATGTTTGCTTTGCCTTTACCAGCCATTCATTAAGATCTGGCTTGGGGAAAGAATGATGCTGGAGATGCCTGTGATTATTGGACTATGTGCTTATTTCTATATCCTTAAATCCGGGGATATCCGATATGTGTATCACGAAGGCAAAGGCTTATGGTTTGAGAGCCGGTTTATTATGATCGGCGAAGCAATAGCAAATGTTGTTCTTAATATTTTGCTGTGTAAAGCACTCGGCGTATTCGGAATAGTTCTCTCTACAGTAATATCTGTATTCATTACCAATGCGTTCTTCTTCCCAAAGTTACTGTTTAAGTTTTATTTTCGGAACGGGAAATTGAAGGAATATTGGATGGACCATCTGATCTATACTATTATTATGATAGTTACCGCAGCTTTAAGCTGGTGGGTCTGTGAGAGTATTTTACCTCTGAATATGGCAGGAAATGGAATCATGTCCAGTGTGGTCTGCTTGGGTGGACGGCTAATTATCTGCACCGGTATTTCAGTTTTGGTATTCTGGATCATCTGGCATAGGAGTGAACGGTATAACAATGCGGTTGGCTGGATGAGAAAGATGTTTAAGGTGTGAATTCTCACATTGGATTAGTGATATCACATATAAGTTTTTGAGAAGGAGAACCACCATAATGACTACCTATTTAGTAACCGGCTGCGCAGGTTTCATCGGAACGACGTTTGTCCACTATATGCTGAACAAGTACACTGATATCAAGATCATTAACCTTGACGCTTTAACCTACGCCGGAAATCTGGAGAACCTGAAGGATCTGGAGGATGACGAACGCCACATCTTTGTACATGGGAACATCTGTGACGCTGCCCTTGTGGCCAACCTT
>CADBMW010000064.1 GCA_902795855.1 uncultured Lachnospiraceae bacterium | reverse complement strand
ACTCCTTAACAAGAACTGGAACTATGATGGACAGTGTAATCCATTCCAGGCTAGCTACATTGATGAAGTTATCAAGAAGCTTGAAAAAGGCGAGGCACTTTCAGAGAAGACAATCATAATGGAAGAGAAGGGCTTCGATGCATCAACAATTACACAGGATGATGTAGATAAATACGGAATCTAATCTATAGGAAATGGGTGGGGGTGCGACGTTGAAAGTTGCACCCCCTTTTAAATAATAAGAAAATGAGGTGGAACTGTGAAGGATAAGGCTGTTTTAGAATTGCATAATATTCATAAATCCTTTCCGGGAGTAAAAGCTCTTCAAAATGTAGATTTCACTCTTTGTGAAGGCGAGATACATGCCCTCATGGGAGAGAATGGTGCCGGTAAATCAACACTTATTAAGGTTATAACCGGAGTTTACGAAAAGGATGAAGGGAAAATATTTCTGAAAGGAAATAACTCAGAAGTACATATACACTCACCCCAGGATGCTCAGAATCTTGGAATAAGTACAGTGTATCAGGAGATAACACTGTGTCCGAATCTGACTGTGGCTGAGAATATGTATATAGGAAGAACAAAAGGCGCAGTAACAAATTGGAAGAAAATGAACGAAGGGGCAGATAAGATCCTTAAGTCATTGGATATACCTGCCAAAGCCACACAGCAGCTTGCAACCTGTTCCCTAGCAGTTCAGCAGATGGTTGCTATAGCAAGAGCTGTAGATATGGATTGTAAAGTTTTGATCCTTGATGAGCCAACATCTTCTCTGGATGACAGTGAGGTTCAGAAGCTGTTTGGACTCATGAGAGATCTGAAAGCTAAGGGCGTAGGTATAATATTTGTAACACACTTCCTGGATCAGGTATATGAGGTGTGTGATAAGATAACAGTTCTCCGAGACGGAAAACTGGTTGGTGAATATGAAATAAAGGATCTGCCAAGAGTACAGCTTGTATCCAAGATGCTTGGAAAAGAGCTGGACGATCTGTCGGATATTAAAGGTGATACAGAATCAGAAAAAGCTTCTGATTCCGGAGAGCCTGTTATTGAAGCAAACCAGCTTCAAAGTGATGCGGGAATCAAGCCATTTGATTTCTATATCAAAAAGGGAGAAGTCAATGGATTTACAGGACTTCTTGGTTCCGGACGTAGTGAGTGCGTAAGGGCAATCTTTGGTGCAGACAGAGTAATAGGTGGAACGGTTAAGAAAAATGGAAAAGTCGTTAAGATTTCCAAACCTCTTGATGCTATGAAGCAGAGTATAGCATATCTTCCTGAAGACAGAAAGGTTGACGGTATAGTTGGTGATCTGTCAGTTAGAGAAAATATAATCCTTGCGGCTCAGGTTCTTAGAGGATTCTTTAAACCATATTCCAAATCTGAGACATATAGGTTAGCAGATGAATACATCAAGCTTCTTGATATCAAAACAGCTTCTTCAGATACACCTATCAAATCTTTATCAGGTGGTAATCAGCAAAAGGTTATCCTGGCAAGATGGCTGCTTATGCATCCTGAATATCTGATACTTGATGAACCAACCCGTGGTATCGACGTTGGAACAAAGGTAGATATTCAGAAGCTGGTACTGAAGCTTGCTTCAGAAGGTATGAGTATAACATTTATATCCTCTGAAACAGATGAGATGCTTCGTACCTGTTCAAGACTGGTTGTAATGAGAGATAGAAAGGTTGTTGGAGAACTTTCAGGTGAGGATCTGACACAGAGTGGAATAATGAAGACTATAGCCGGTGGAAATCAGGAAACTATAGGAGGTGAGAGTGATGGCAAGTAAGAAAAACAGATTTAATAAACAATTACTTATTCCTATAGCAGCACTGGCTGCCCTTGCTCTATTTAATCTGATAGTAGATCCATCATTTTTTAAGATAACACTTGGAACAAATAGTACAGGAGATCCCGTTCTCTCAGGATACCTTATCACTATTCTGGATTATGGTTCAGAGCTTGCGATTCTTGCAATTGGTATGACTCTGGTTACAGCAGCATCTGGAGGACAGGATATCTCTGTAGGAGCAACTATCGCTATAGCAGGTAGTGTAATCCTTAGAGTACTGTGTGGAAAAAACCCCAGACCTGAAACACTTCAGGCTCCTATAATAGTTGCATTTTTAGTTGCCTGTGTTGTTGCTATGTTATTTGGTGCCTTTAATGGAATACTTGTTGCATACTTTAAGATTCAGCCTATGGTTGCAACTCTTATACTTTTTACAGCAGGTCGTTCCATAGCAGCATGGATAAATAATAACGAGCTTCCAATAATAAAAGAGCCATCATTTGGATACTTCGGAGGCTATATACCGGGAATCCCTATTCCTACACCATTCTTTATAGCGCTGATCTGTGTAATAGTGATCATGCTTGTACTTAAGTTTACAACGCTGGGGCTTTATACACAGTCTGTTGGTATAAATGAGAGCTCATCAAGACTTAATGGTATCAATCCTCAGTTTATTAAGTTCCTTACATTTGTAATCCTTGGACTTTGTGTGGCTGTAGCAGGACTTATAAAGGTAAGCCGCCTCTCAACTATTAACTATTCGGTTATAGCAAAGGATATAGAAATGGATGCAATCCTTGCCGTTGCTTTAGGTGGTAATGCACTCAGTGGTGGTAAGTTCAATATGACTGCATCAATCCTTGGTGCATATGTTATCCAGTTCCTGACAACAACTCTTTATAAAATGAATGTTAATTCTGAAGCACTTCCTGCATATAAAGCAGTTGTGGTTATAGTACTTGTTGTATTAAGTACACCTATAGTCAGAAAGAAGCTGTCACAGCTTTGGAAGAAGATAGCACCAAAGAAGGAGGTGGCATAAATGGATGAGAAGAAAAAGACAGGATTTGGGGCAAAGTTCAGTGGATGGTTTGGAAGAACCAGTGATACTAATCTGCTCTTAACAATTACTATAGTAGTATTCTTTCTTATGTACATTGGAGCCATAGTGTTCCAGGGACAGGGCTTCCTGAAGCCACAGGCCTTCTTCAATATTCTTAATGCAAATGCAACTCTTATCATAACATCTGTAGGACTTAGTATCGTTATGATATGTGGTGGAATAGATATTTCCGTTGGTGGTGTCGTTGCTTTAGTTAGTATGAGCTGTGCAGTATATCTTGACTTCCATAACGGAAGTATTATAGGCGCTATAGGAATAGCACTTGCTATAGGACTTGCATTTGGACTTGTTCAGGGCTTCCTTGTAGCATATCTGGACATACAGCCATTTATAGTAACTCTGGCTGGAATGTTTTTTGCAAGAGGCATGACTACTATAGTTCATACAGCTCCATTTAATGTAGCAAATGAGGATTTTGTAAAGCTTAAGGATACCAGAGTTATAGTTCCTGGATTTGGTTCTGTCAACAGGCTCGGTAACTATGTTGATGCATATGTTGAAATAGGTGTTATCGTTGCTATTCTGGTGGTTATTACATTTTTCGTAATACTCAGATGGACTAAGCTAGGTAGAAGCTTATATGCAGTCGGTGGTAATTCACAGAGTGCACTTATGCTTGGTATAAATGTTAAGAGAACCAGATTCTTATCACATCTCATCTGCGGTCTTCTTGCAGGTTTAGGCGGATTCGTATATTTCATGCATGTTGGATCCGGTTCTGCATCACACGCCACTGGTATGGAAATGAATGCTATAGCTTCGTCAATCATAGGTGGAACAATGCTGACAGGTGGTGTTGGAAATATTATAGGAACTCTCTTCGGTGTTCTGTCACTTTCGACTATTCAGAATATTGTTGCTTCAGCTGGTCTGGATCAGGCATGGTGGACAGGAATTACTATAGCAGCTATGCTTTGTCTCTTCCTGGTTATTCAGTCAGTTGTTATAGCAAAGAAGAAAAAGCTTTTAACAAAGTAAAAGGAGTAATAGTATGAGATTCTTTATTGATACAGCTAATGTAGATGAAATAAGAAAAGCAAATGATATGGGTGTTATATGTGGTGTTACTACAAACCCGTCACTCATTGCAAAAGAAGGCAGAGATTTTAATGAGGTTATAAAGGAGATCACATCTATCGTAGATGGACCGATCAGTGGTGAGGTTAAAGCCACAACAGTTGATGCTGAAGGAATGATAGCTGAAGGAAGAGAGATAGCAGCTATTCATCCAAATATGATAGTAAAGATTCCTATGACTATAGAAGGACTTAAGGCAGTTAAGGTTCTTTCTGCTGAAGGAATTAAGACAAATGTTACATTGATCTTCTCAGCAAATCAGGCATTACTGGCTGCAAGAGCAGGTGCAACTTATGTATCACCTTTTCTTGGCAGACTTGATGACATCAGTTCACCTGGTATAGAGCTTATAGAACATATAGTTCAGATATTTGGTAACTATGATATAGATACTGAAATCATTGCAGCCAGCATACGTAATACGGTTCATGTTACTGAATGTGCTCTGGCCGGTGCTGATATAGCAACAGTTCCATATCCGGTTATAGAGCAGATGACAAAGCATCCTTTGACAGATCAGGGTATAGAAAAGTTCCAGGCTGATTACAGAAAAGTTTTCGGTGATTAAGTGTCAAAAGTCAAAATGAGTTCCTACTTTCAGGAAATTGTGGATTTATATCAAGAAAAGGATGTGGAATATGAATCAGGAGAAGAAACTAGAACTTAAAAAAACCGCAAACCAGGTTCGTAAGGGGATAGTTACTGCAGTTCATAGTGCAAAGTCCGGTCATCCGGGTGGTTCACTTTCTGCTGCAGATATGCTTACCTACCTATATTTTGAAGAAATGAATATCGATCCTGCTGACCCTAAAAATCCTGATAGAGACAGATTCGTTCTATCAAAGGGGCATATAGCACCGGCACTTTATTCAGTTCTTGCTAACAGAGGTTATTTCCCAGTTGACGATCTAAAAACCCTCCGGCATACGGGTTCTTACTTACAAGGGCATCCGGATATGAAGCACATACCAGGCGTTGATATGTCATCCGGATCCCTTGGGCAAGGATTATCAGCAGCTGTAGGTATGGCGCTTGCAGCAAAGCTTGATAATAAGTCCTACAGGGTATATGCTATGTGTGGAGATGGTGAGATAGAAGAGGGGCAGATATGGGAAGCATCTATGTTTGCTGCTTTCAGAAAGCTGGATAACCTTACTGTTATAGTAGATAATAATAATCTCCAGATAGATGGTTCGATTGATGAGGTTTGCTCACCTTATCCGATACCTGAAAAATTCGCTGCTTTTGGATTTAATGTGATCAGCATTAATGGACATGATTTTGATGAAATCGAAAAAGCAGTGGAGGAAGCAAAGAGTGTAAAAGGTAAGCCTACTGCAATAATTATGTCAACCACCAAAGGTAAGGGCGTATCCTTTATGGAAAATCAGTGCGGATGGCATGGTAAGGCTCCGAATGATGAAGAGTTCGAGATAGCTATGAAGGACTTGGAGAATCAGGAGGTGGCTGAATAATGGGTGATACAGTAAAGATTGCAACAAGAGATAGTTACGGAAATGCATTAGTAGAACTTGGCAAAGAGAAGGATAATCTGGTAGTTCTTGATGCTGACCTTGCAGCTGCAACAAAGACTGCTGTATTTAAGAAGGCATTTCCTGAGAGACATATAGACTGTGGTATAGCCGAGGCGGATATGATGGGTATAGCTGCCGGACTTGCTACATGTGGCAAGGTTCCATTTGCAAGTACATTTGCAATGTTTGCAGCCGGACGTGCATTTGAGCAGGTTCGTAATTCCATAGGTTATCCACATCTGAATGTAAAGATTGGAGCAACACATGCCGGTATATCAGTAGGTGAAGATGGCGCGTCTCATCAGTGTAATGAAGATATAGCACTTATGAGAACTATTCCGGGTATGACCATTATAAATCCATCTGATGACGTGGAAGCAAAGGCTGCTGTAAAAGCTGCTTACGAGATAGACGGTCCTGTATATATGAGATTCGGCAGACTTGCAGTTCCTGTTATAAATGATAATCCTGATTACAAGTTTGAACTTGGAAAGGGTGTTTTACTTAAAGATGGAACAGATATAACAATTATTGCTACAGGACTTGAGGTGTGCGAATCACTTAAAGCTGCTGAAAAATTAGAGGCTGATGGAATAAGTGTAAGAGTTATAAATATACATACCATTAAGCCGATTGACAGTGAGATTATAGTAAAGGCTGCTAAAGAGACGAAGAAAATCTTCACAGTTGAAGAGCATTCCATAATTGGTGGTCTTGGTGGAGCTGTTGCAGAGGTACTTGCTGAAAACTATCCATCACCTATGTATCGTATAGGTGTAAGAGACACATTTGGTGAGTCTGGTCCTGCAGTAGAGCTTCTCCATAAGTACAGGCTGGATGCTGATGGCATCTATGAGCAGATAAAAGAAAGATAAAAGACAGAAATAAGAAAGATAAAAGAAAATAGGAGGTTACAAAAGAAATGATGAAATTGCCTGAAGTGAAAATGGGTATTGTAGCAGTTAGTAGAGACTGTTTTCCTATGAGTCTTTCAGAGAGTAGAAGAAAGGCTGTAGTTGCTTCTTATAAAGCAAAATATGGTGACATTTATGAATGTCCTGTAACAGTAGAAAATGAAGTTGATATGAGAAAAGCTCTTGCGGATGTAAATGCAGCAGGTATTAATGCACTTGTTGTATATCTTGGAAACTTCGGTCCTGAGACACCTGAGATACTTCTTGTAAAGGAGTTCCAGGGACCAGCGGCTGTAATTGCAGCAGCAGAAGAGTCAGGTGACAGTCTTCTGGATGACAGAGGTGATGCATACTGCGGTATGTTAAATGCCAGCTACAATCTGAAGCTTCGTAATGTAAGAGCATATATTCCTGAGTTTCCTGTTGGAGACGCAGATGAATGTGCAGATATGATCAAGGATTTCGTATCAGTTGCCAGAGTAAGGATCGCATTAAGCGATCTGAAGATTATAAGCTTTGGACCTAGACCTCAGGATTTCCTTGCTTGTAATGCTCCTATCAAACAGCTTTATAATCTTGGAGTTGAGATAGAAGAGAATTCAGAGCTTGACCTGTTTGAAGCATTTAAGAATCACGAAGGTGACGAGAGAATTCCATCAGTAGTTGATGATATGGCTAAAGAACTTGGTGCTGGAAACAAAAAGCCTGAGATTCTTTCTACACTTGCTCAGTACGAGCTTACTCTTCGTGACTGGATAGATGCTCATAAGGGAAGCAGAAGCAATGTGATCGTTGCCGGAAAGTGCTGGCCAGCATTCCAGACACAGTTCAAGTGTGTGCCTTGCTATGTAAACAGCCGTCTTGCCAAGGAAGGAATTCCTGTTTCCTGTGAGGTTGATATCTATGGTGTTCTTTCAGAGTATATAGGCGAGCTTGTTAGTGAGGATGCAGTAACACTTCTTGATATCAATAATACAGTTCCTAAGGATATGTATAATGATGAAATCAAAGGCAAGTTTGATTATGACTATAAGCTTACGGATACATTTATGGGATTCCATTGTGGAAACACAGCTTCTGACAAGCTTGCATTCTGCGAGATGAAGAATCAGAAGATTATGGCTCGTTCACTTCCTGTTGAGGTTACTAATGGAACACTTGAGGGTGATCTTATACCTGGAGAAGCAACAATCTTCAGACTTCAGAGTACATCTGATGGAAAGCTTCGTGCTTATGTGGCAGAGGGAGAGATTCTTCCTGTAAGAACAAGATCCTTTGGTTCAATCGGAATATTTGCTATTCCTGAGATGGGACGTTTCTATCGTCACGTACTTGTACAGAAGAACTT